>RFMX01000445.1 GCA_009927495.1 Betaproteobacteria bacterium | reverse complement strand
ACCTGGGCGCATCGATCTGGGGCTGGGCAGAGCGCCAGGCAGCGATGGGCGTACCTCGCAGCTTCTCAACCCCGACCGCTATGCCTCAGAGCGTTTTCCGCAACAGGTGATGGAATTGCAAGCCTGGGTGACGGGACAAACCATGCCCGTGGGGCATGCAGGCCACGGTGTGTGGGCCATGCCAGTGGGTGTTACCTCACCCTCTTTGTGGATTTTGGGCAGCTCCAACTACGGGGCTCAATTGGCCGCCCACTTGGGGCTGCCTTATGCCTTCGCCTATTTTTTCAGCGACGGTGTGGGCGTGGAGCAGGCCTTGGAGATGTACCGCAGTCAATTTCGCCCCAGCCCCTATTTAGACAAACCCTACGCCACGATTTGTGTTTCTGCATTGGCGGCTGACACAGAAGAAGACGCTTGGTACCAATTCCAAAGCCGAGCCCGTTGGCGCATGGACCGTAACCGTGGACGTGTCGGTCCCTTGCTCGCCCCAGAGGAGGCGGTGAAAGATGTCAGCCCCCAAGAGATGGCCGAAATGATGGCCATGCGTGAAACTGCGCTGGTGGGCAACCCTGTTCAGGCGGCAGATAAACTGCACGCTCTTGCCAAGCAACTGGAACTGGACGAGTTGGTGGTCTGCTCATGGACCCACGACCCAGCGGTGCAGTTGCGGTCTTTTGAGTTGTTGGCGAAAGCCATGGGGCTTGTTCCCTGATATTTTTGGAGTGACCGATGTTTCAAACCACCATTGCTGGCAGCTTGCCCAAACCCGATTGGCTGGCCGAGCCTGAAAAGCTGTGGCCGCAATGGAAACAAGCGGGTGCATCCTTGCAACAAGCCAAAGCCGACGCCACGCTGTTGTGGATCAAGGCACAAGAAGACGCCGGTTTGGACATCATTGGTGACGGTGAGCAAGCGCGTCAGCATTTTGTGCATGGCTTTTTAGAACAGGTGGAAGGCATCGACTTTGAGAACAAAGTCAAGATGGGCATACGCAACAACCGCTATGACGCCATGGTGCCGCAAGTGGTGGCCAAGCTGCGCTTGAAAGGGCGGGTCCACGCCATGGAGGCACAACTGTTGCGTGCCCACACGAAGAAGAAAACCAAATTCACCTTGCCTGGCCCCATGACGATTGTGGACACCGTGGCCGACAGGTATTACGGCGAGGGCAAAGAAGGGCGTATCGCCATGGCCATGGCGTTTGCCGAGCTGCTGAATGAAGAGGCGTTGGCGCTGCAAGCTGATGGCATCGACATCATTCAATTTGATGAACCCGCTTTCAATGTCTACATGGAAGACGCCGCCGATTGGGGCGTCAAAGCCCTAGAGCGTGCAGCCCAAGGCCTGAGCTGTACCACCGCGGTGCATATTTGCTATGGCTATGGCATCCAAGCCAATGTGGATTGGAAAAACACCTTGGGCCATGAGTGGCGTCAATATGAAAAGGTGTTTCCAGCTTTGGCCAAAAGCAGCATCGACCAAGTCAGCTTGGAGTGCTTTCACTCGCATGTGCCCATGGACCTGATCGCTTTGCTCAAGGGCAAAGATGTGATGGTCGGTGTCATCGACGTGGCGTCCGATGTGATCGAAACCCCTGAGGAGGTGGCTGACACCATCGGTAAAGCGCTGCAGTTTGTCAGCAAGGAACTCTTGTTCCCGTGCACCAACTGCGGCTTAGCGCCCATGAGCCGCGATGTGGCTTGGAAAAAACTGCAAGCGCTGGCCAAGGGTGCGGAGTTGGCGAGGCAAAGAATGGGGGGTTGAGGTAATTTCCAACTTCCACCTAAAATGTTGGAAATTCAACTCTATGGGTAGCTGCCATGCCTGAAATCAGGATGCGCTCAAAAAACCAATTCACTTTGCCCGCCAGCCTTGTACGAGCGTCTGGCATTCAAATTGATGACAAATTGTCGGTTTCTTTGGTGAATGGCAGCATTGTCATCACGCCCATGGGCCCCAAACACCATGGCTTGAGTGATGTCATGGCTTTTGCTGGCATTGCCCAAGGTGTTTGGGGTGATACCCCCGAAGAAGTGGAGCAGACTCTCAAGCGCGACAGATCGACATGGGAAAGATAGCTTCTGATTTGGAGCGGTTACAAGGGCAAGGTATTTACATTGACGCCAATGTCTTTATTTACTTTCTAGAAAAAAGCCCTGTTTATTTCCCTGTGGTGGCTGAATTGCTCAGTGCCTGTGCCCAGCACCATGTGTTTGCATTCACCGGAGACGCTGCTGTTGCAGAGGTGATGGCAGGCATTTACCGACAAGACAAACCTGCACTGACGAACCAATGCAAAGCTTTCTTTGGAAACCCGCAGTTGTTAAGTGTGGTGCGCCACGATGAACAAGTGTTTGATTTGGCAGCATTGCTGGTGGCCAAGCAAAAGTTCAAGTTGATTGATTCGCTGCATTTGGCGACAGCCTTGCAACACGGCTGCAAGGCGCTCATCAGCAATGATGCTGGCATGGTGTCGGTCGAGGGTTTGGAGGTGTTGCACCTCCAAGACTACTTATAAGATCTGACTACTGCACCTCAGGCACGCCGCATTCACCAGCAGCCACACCCTCGGAGAGTTGCTGGGGTTTGTGCACGATGCGTGTCAGCGGGTCGTACTGCACTTCTTTCAAGTACATGGCCAGCACCGCGTCCATGCTCTTGGCGTGGTTGTCAAACCAAATCGCCAGTTCACGGGTCAGTTGACGCACCATAGACAGGTTGTTGTCAACCTGACCACGACGCAGTGCTTCGCGCATGACTTTCAAAATCATGTCGTGTTCGTCGCTGTGGCAACCGCCTGGGCCAAAAGCACTGTCTAGCATCCACTGGTCTTCGCCGCTGAAATGGCTCTCGGTATGGGCAATCAGGTCGGTGAAGCTTTGCAATAACTGCGCCTCAGGTGCCAGCTCGGTGGCGGCCAGCATGTCAACAAACTCGCGGTGGGTCGCGTCCATTTTGTCCATGTTCAGCACCAAGTCATCAGACCAGGTGAGGGTGGGTTGGCGCTCTAGGGTGGTGGTATCAGTCATGGTGAAAGAATTGGAATCTAACCCCAATTATGGGTCAATCACGGACATCGGCGATAACGTTGCCGCCAAAGTCCCTACGGTCCAAGAAATCCAGTACGCGGGCAGCAGCGTCGGCGGGAGAGGTAAGCGCCCCGCTTTCTTTCAGGTGGACAAAATTGGCTTGGTCGGGAAAGCCTGCGGGGTTGCCTGCGCGCAAATCGGTTTGCATATCGGTGTCGATCACGCCAGGTGCCAGCGACACCACCTGCGCGGGGTTGGCCAGCAAGGCCTCGTCCAGCGCCGCGCTTCGGCTGAAATGGTCCAAACCGGCTTTGCTGGCGCAGTACACCGCACTGGCCGCCATGGCACGGCGTCCCAAGCCCGAAGAAATTTGCAATACCTGGCGCTTGGCAGGCCATGCGCGGGTGGCTTGCAAAAACACC
>RFMX01000056.1 GCA_009927495.1 Betaproteobacteria bacterium | reverse complement strand
CCATATCTTGGCTTGCGAAGGCGATTCACATTGGACCTTCTTTGACGGTAACTACCAAGAGTACGAGGCCGACAAGAAGAAGCGTTTGGGCGAAGAGGGTGCCAAACCCAAGCGTGTGCGCTATAAAGCGCTCAAATAATTCCCAAAAAACCACATTAAAGTATTAAATAGTTAGGGATACGCTAAAACTCACGGTAAAATGATAAAAAAGTGGTAATTCATACCGCAATCATTACCGTGGAGTATTCATGAGTCATAAAGCCATCCCTGACACCAGCGACGAGTACTGCGGCACCAGTTACGCCGCCAAACTGCTCAACCTGTCGGTGGGCACAGTGCAAACCTTGGTGGAAAAAAACGAACTCGAGGCTTGGAAAACCCAAGGCGGTCACCGTCGCATTTCCATTCAGTCAATTCGCGATTACCAAAACCGCGCCAGCCTGTCGCCCAACGCCAATTACCAAGACACCAAGCGACTCAAAGTCATGGTGGTTGAGGATGACGAAATGACACGCACCATGTTTCAAATGCATTTTGACCAATGGGACTTGTCACTCGACACCACCATCACCGCCTCGGCCATTGAAGCATTGCTCGATATTTCGGTGCTCAAACCGCAGGTGTTGCTGACCGATTTGCGCATGCCCGGCATTGACGGCGTGGAAATGTTGCGCCAGCTGCATACCCATCCCTTGTTTTCGCAAATGGCCGTGATTGTCATCACTGGCTTGTCAGACGAAGAAATTGCCACCTATGGCGAGTTGCCTTCTGGCACCCATGTGCTGCGCAAACCCATCGACATGGGCTGGTTGCGTGGTTATTTCCAAGCCATGTTCAGCCTGCGCCAAGGTGGGCGTCGTCGCACCCCTGCCCCCCAAGCCGCTTAAGAACACCTTTGTACCAAGGGCCATTCCTCTTGCGCCACTTGGGTGGCGCGGTTAGGCTTTGCGGCCATGAAACCTCATTACAAGCACTGGCCTGCTCGCGTTCCCCATCACATCACGCCACTTGCCACCACCCTCTGGGATAACTTGGCCTTCAGCGCAAAGCGTTTCCCCCACAAAACCGCGCTGCAATTTTTGGGCAGCACCCTCAGTTACCAACAACTCACTCACCATGCCGAACGTATCGCCGCGTGGTTACACGCTCAGGGCATACAAAAGGGCGACCGTGTTTTGTTGGACATGCAAAACTGCCCGCAACTGGTAGCAGCGCACTTCGGCATCTTGCGAGCCAATGCGGTGGTGGTCCCCGTCAACCCCATGAACCGCGCCAAAGAGCTAGAGCACTACATCAGCGATGCCCAAGCCCGCATTGCCATCACCACGGCCGATGTGGCTGCTGACATGGCCGCTGCCAGCGATGCCTTGCCTCCAGGTGAAGGCTTGCAGCATGTGTTGGTCACCCATTACAGCGATGCTTTTGACCCCTCTTTACAAGCCCAAGAGGGCTGGCCTGCCGCTTGGCAAGCGTGGCTGACGCAGCGTATTGAGTTGCCGGTGTTCCAAGGGGGACAGTCACATGACTGGACACAGGTGCTGGCCAACACCTTGGCGCTGCCCGCTTTGACGGTCACGCCAAGCGATTTGGCCATCTTGCCCTACACCAGTGGCACCACTGGTTTGCCCAAGGGCTGTATGCACCCGCACAGCAGCGTCATGCACAACGCGGTGTGTGGCGCGATTTGGAACAACGGCTCGCATGAAAACATCGGACTGTGCGTGGTGCCCATGTTCCACATCACGGGCCTGGTCACGGTCATGCACTGCGGTGTCTACTTGGGTGCCACCGTGGTGTTGATGCCGCGCTGGGACCGCGACTATGCGGGAGCGCTGATTTCGCGCCACCGCGTGACCCACTGGACCAACATTCCCACCATGGTCATCGACTTGTTGGGCAGCCCCAAGTTCGACCAATACGACCTCTCCAGCTTGGTGGTCATAGGCGGCGGCGGTGCGGCCATGCCCCAAGCGGTGGCGCAAAGGTTGTGGGAGTTGTATGGACTGCGCTATCTTGAAGGTTATGGTTTGACCGAGACCGCCGCGCCATCCCACGGCAACCCACCCGACGCCCCCAAGCAACAGTGCTTGGGCATTCCC
>RFMX01000403.1 GCA_009927495.1 Betaproteobacteria bacterium | reverse complement strand
CAAGGCGTCTTCCAAAGCTCGCAAGGTTTCCACATCCAAGTCGTTGGAGGGTTCGTCCAGCATCAAGACATTGCCGCCCGCAATCAAGGTTTTGGCCAAATGCAAACGACCACGTTCACCACCAGACAGCGTACCCACGCGTTTTTGCTGGTCACCACCGTTGAAGTTGAAGCGGCCGCAATAAGCACGGCTGGCCATCTCAAACTTGCCCACGGTCAAGATATCCAAGCCGCCTGAGACATCTTCCCAAACGGTTTTTTCATTCGCCAAGTCGTCGCGGTTTTGGTCCACAAAGGCCATCTTCACGGTTTGGCCGATTTTGATGTCGCCGCTGTCCGCCTTCTCTTTGCCAGCGATCATGCGAAACAGCGTGGATTTACCCGCGCCGTTGGGACCAATGATGCCCACGATGGCGCCTGCAGGAATTTTGAAGCTGAGGTTATCGATCAGCATGCGGTCGCCAAAGGACTTGCTGACGTTGGTGAATTCGATGACTTCATGGCCCAAACGCTCGGCCACCGGAATGAAGATTTCCTGCGTCTCGTTGCGCTTTTGGTATTCGAAGTCGGACAACTCTTCAAAGCGGGCAATACGTGCCTTGCTTTTAGCTTGACGGCCTTTGGGGTTTTGACGCACCCAGTCCAGCTCTTTCTTCAAGGCTTTGGCACGGGCTTCTTCGCCCTTTTGCTCTTTCTCTAAGCGGTCTTGCTTTTGTTCCAACCAAGTGGTGTAGTTGCCTTTGTAGGGGATGCCGTGGCCACGGTCGAGCTCCAAAATCCATTCAGCAGCGTTGTCAAGGAAGTAGCGGTCATGGGTAATGGCCACCACGGTGCCAGAAAAACGCGCCAGAAATTGCTCTAGCCAATCCACCGACTCGGCGTCTAAGTGGTTGGTGGGCTCGTCAAGCAACAACATATCGGGGCGAGACAGCAACAACTGGCATAAGGCCACTCGGCGTTTTTCACCGCCTGACAAATGTTCAATGACAGCATCCCATGGCGGCAAGCGCAGCGCGTCAGCCGCGATTTCGAGTTGGTGCTCGCTGTTGTCGCTGCCAGCGGCGGCGATGATGGCTTCCAACTGGCCTTGCTCAGCCGCCAAGGCATCGAAGTCGGCGTTTTCTTCGGCATAAGCAGCGTACACCTCTTCCAGGCGTTTTTTGGCTTGCAGCACCTCTTCCATGCCGCCCTCCACCGCTTCGCGAACGGTTTGCTCTGGGCGCAGCTTGGGCTCTTGGGGCAAATACCCGATCTTCAAACCGGCCATGGGAAACGCTTCGCCCTCGATTTCCTTGTCGATGCCCGCCATGATTTTCAGCAGCGTCGATTTGCCAGAACCGTTCAAGCCCAGCACGCCGATCTTGGCGCCAGGGAAGAAGCTCAGGGAAATATCTTTCAGGATATGGCGTTTGGGCGGCACGATTTTGCCGACGCGGTTCATGGTGAAAACGTATTGGGACATGGGGTAACTTTCGAGGCATTGCGCCACACGGTGTGGGCTGGTTAGTGGGGATTATCTCTGCACTTGTGTTACCAATGAAGCATGGCTAACTTCAAAAAA
>RFMX01000026.1 GCA_009927495.1 Betaproteobacteria bacterium | reverse complement strand
ATGGAAGATTTTTATTATGCCGGCGGCTTGCGAGCCCTCTTAAAGCAACTCTCTCCTTTATTGGATCTGTCACAGCAAACTGTAGATGGCAAGTCCTTGGGTGAGCTGATTGCCGATGCCAAGGTATTTAAGCCCGAGGTCATCCGCTCGCTGGATAACCCTCTCGTAGCAAGCGATAGTTTGGCGATCCTCAAGGGGAACCTCGCACCCGATGGCGCAGTTATCAAACCGCCCGCTGCGGAATCGCATCTACTCAAACACACTGGCAAGGCTGTGGTGTTTAAGAACTACGACGACCTATCGGCACGCATTGATGATCCTCAGTTGGATATCGATAAAGACTCGGTGATTGTGTTGCAAAACGCTGGGCCCCTCGGTGCTCCTGGCATGCCCGAGTGGGGCCAACTACCCATTCCGCAAAAACTCTTAAAGCAAGGTGTGCGCGATATGGTGCGGATCTCAGATGCCCGCATGAGTGGCACCAGTTATGGCGCCTGTGTCTTGCATGTGGCTCCAGAGTCTTATGTTGGGCGGGCCATTGGCATTGGTCAGAGATGGTGATTTGATTGAATTGGATGTGCCAGCGCGCAAACTTAATCTCTTAATCTCGGACGAAGAAATGAGTAAACGAAAGAGCGCATGGCAAGCACCGCCCAAGAAATTTGATCGTGGCTTTGGCAAGATGTACAGTGCACATGTCTTGCAGGCCGATCAAGGTTGTGACTTTGACTTCCTAGAAACATCGCACCAAGAAGAGGCCGGGACAGATCCAGAGATCCACTAGAGCCTATTCATTTGGGATAAAACGGTAAGCTCGGAGGAGTCTGTTTTATCTTGCTTGTGGATTGAATTTCTCCTGAATCGCTTTGGATACTGCTCCTACCGCATTAATTAAATCTCGTACTAGAGCCTCATTGATCCTGAGTGCGCCTTCGTATTCACTGAGATTTCGTAGCTCATGTGCTTTTGCCAGAATTCTCCAAACGAGTGGCTTGAGTCCCAATGTCTGTTCAAGGACCTGAAAAACAATATAACGATTCGTGGAGCGGTATCCCCTTCGTCTCAATGCTGCAAGACTCAGGGCATGCCCAGCGTTATAAGCAAGATCAAACCGACTTTCTAAGGACAAATCTTCTTTTAGAGCATCTTTTAGACGAGTATTGCCAGAGCGAACAAGTCCTATAAATTCTTTTTCATCGGGAGCCTCTTGATGAAGAGGCTTATTAGGTCCGCAAAGATTTTCAAGTAGGGAGATCCCCTTCACTTCCTACAACCCATATTTTTGGTTGCTCCAACACTCGACAAACAAATACATTGCCCTCATTTTTTTGTTTGTTAATTTCTTTTTTGCTGTAAATCGATATGTTAATGCTTCGTCCAATTTGGGTTTCAATTTTATGAAGCGTGTTGATCATATCCCCATGCGTGATGGTGTTACTTATGACAAATAAATCAATATCACTGCTTGCAACATCCTGTTTTTTTGCTACTGAGCCAAATATGAATGCGCAATCTATCTGCTTTTTATATTTTTGCAATGCTTCACCAATTGGGTTTGCAATACCAAAACTTTTTTGCACAATTTGCACAAGCTCTTTGTAAATTGGTGATTGTTGGTTAGCTTGGTAATGCGTTTGGTTCCCTATTTTGTGGGTATTCACTAATCCACTTTCACTAAGTCGCACAAGTTCTCGTTGTACAACCCCACTTCCCGCACCTACGAGATTAATTAATTCATTAACGTAGTAACTCCGCAATGGGTGGCCGAATAAATAGCTTAGAACGCGTTGCTGTGTTTTAGAAAACAGTGCATCCCCCATGCGCACAACATTTTTGGGGGCAAGGCGGGATCTGACTTTATTACCCATAATGGGTATGATTATACCCTAATTAGGTATTTAACCTACAACTGATCGTATTAATAATTCAGCAAGAAAAACTAGTTTGCTTTTAACCTA
>RFMX01000027.1 GCA_009927495.1 Betaproteobacteria bacterium | reverse complement strand
GACTGCCAACTCGGCCTCGGTGGTGCCGCCCTCTTTGCACTCCTCCAAGAACGCAGCCAACTTCGGGTTGGTGGCGGCCGCATGCAGCGCCAAGGGGTGCTCGGGGGCCACCGCGCAAAACGTCACGCCCATGATGGTGTCGGCGCGGGTGGTGAAGACGTACATGCGTCCGTCTTGGATCAACTGCCCGTCGGCACCTCGGATGTCATGGGTGAAGGCAAAGCGCACGCCCTCGCTCTTACCGATCCAGTTCTCTTGCATCAAGCGCACTTTGTCTGGCCAGCCGTTCAAGGTGGCTTTGGGGTTGCCCACCTGCACATGGTCGAGCAACTCTTGCGCGTAATCGGTGATCTTCAAGTAATAGCCCGGGATTTCGCGCTTTTCCACCACCGCACCGGTGCGCCAGCCTTTGCCGTCGATCACCTGCTCGTTGGCCAGCACGGTTTGGTCCACCGGGTCCCAATTCACCACCTGGGTCTTGCGGTAGGCCACGCCTTTTTCCAGCATCTTCAAAAACAGCCACTGGTTCCACTTGTAGTAGCTGGCATCGCAGGTGGCCACTTCGCGTGACCAGTCGATGGCCAAACCCATCGCCTGCATCTGCTTTTTCATGTAAGCGATGTTCTCGTAGGTCCACTTAGCCGGGGGCACGCCGTTCTTTAAAGCAGCGTTTTCGGCCGGCAGACCGAATGCATCCCAGCCCATGGGCATCAAAACGTTGTAGCCCTTCATGCGCAACTGGCGCGTGAGCATGTCGTTGATGGTGTAGTTGCGCACATGGCCCATGTGCAGCTTGCCGCTGGGGTAAGGCAGCATGGAGCAGGCGTAGTACTTGGGGCGGCTGGTGTCTTCGGTGACACGGTAAACATCACCGGCGGTCCACTCAGCACGGACTGCCGTTTCAACGTCGTTGGGAATATAAGTCTCTAGCATGGGGCTCAGTAAATAGCCCCTGCATCCATCAAGGGCGCAGGGGCGGGGGAGATGGCTTGATTTTAGGCGCAGGGGCCTGAACGGCCAAAGCGACCTTGGTGAGGCCAGCTTTTTGCAACAAGCCCATCACCTCGGCCACGCGGCCATAGGGAACGCTTTGGTCCGCGCGAAGCTGTACTTCAACAGTCGCATCGGTGCTGGCCTGCATCGCCAATACCGCTGGCAAAGCCTCAAGCGCCACGGGTTTGTCGTCAATGAAAACCAAGCCTTGCGGGTCCAGACTCAGGCTCAGGCTGTTGGTGGGTACGGGCTCAGAGGACGACTCCGTGGCCGGCAAATCGAGGCGCAAAGCGCCGCCCATTAAAGGCGTAGTGATGATGAAAATGACCAGCAACACCAACATGACATCCACCAAGGGCGTGACATTGATCTCGCTCATGGGCGACTTTACGGCGCTGGATTCAAATTCACCCATTCGCATTGGATGAGCCTATCGCACTTGAGATAGGAAATACGCGCGCAAGTCAAACGCCAAAGCGTCTAATGTTGCATCCATAGACGCCAAACGCCTGCCCAATAAGTTATAGGCCATGACGGCCGGGATGGCCACACCCAAACCTGCAGCCGTCATCACCAAGGACTCACCCACAGGCTGGGTCACCTTGTCCAAGGTGTACTGGCCGGTTTGGGCCAAGCTGATTAAGGCGTGGTAGATACCCCAGACGGTGCCCAACAAACCGATAAAGGGGGAGGTCGCTCCCATGGTGGCCAACATGTCTTGGCCAAATTGCAAGCGACGCCGTATGCTTTGCAAGGCTTGACGCAAGCCGCTACTGAGCCGATCTTCATGGGAGGCCTCGGCCGCCAGCAGGCCGTGCGCTGTGGCCTCCAAAGGGCTGCGCAACAAACCGACAAACAACTTTTGACTGTCCACAGCGCCCCACGTCGTCTGTAAATGCTGCCAATCTTGGGCTTGCGACCACGCAGCTTGACACAGTGACAAATCGCGGTTGGCGACAGACAACAGCCATGTTTTGTAAATAATCAATACCCAACTCAGCACAGACATCGCACACAAGACCACAGCGACCAGCTGGTTTAAAGCATCGGCATGTGCAAGCCAGTGCAGCAAGCTCATGCTTGAGCGTTCCTCAAGCCCAGCACATCAAACATGTCAAACAAGCCGCGCTGCTGGTCAGCCAAAAAACGGGCTGCCCGCAGACTGCCCTCGGCATAGGTGCTGCGGCTTGACGACTTA
>RFMX01000289.1 GCA_009927495.1 Betaproteobacteria bacterium | reverse complement strand
ACGTTCACGCCCACGCTCATATTGGGCGCCATGACGATGGCGATATCTTGGCTGGCAGCAGTTATGTGGGCTTTTTGCGCGTCACTGAAACCCGTGGTGCCAATCACCATCTTCACACCCAGTTCACGGCACATTTTGATATGCGCCATGGTGCCTTCAGGCCTTGTAAAGTCAATCAATATTTGGGCGTTTTTCAAGCCGACTTGAAGATCAGATTGAATCACCACGCCGCTGGCTTGCCCTAAAAAACCCGTCGCATCATTGCCAATAAACACGCTGTCAGCAACATCCAAAGCACCCGCCAACTGGAAATCAACCGCATCTGTCACAGCTTGCGCCAACATTTGGCCCATGCGACCGCTGGCACCCGCGATAGCAATACGATGGGGTTGAGCGATAGACGTGGTCATAAAGGGTCAGGGGGTTTCAAGCGGTGGATAGGTTTTGTCTGCGGGCGGCGCGGCGGGTTTGGGCGTCGTATTCACAGGCGCAGGAGAATTCTTTTGAAATTTCTCCAACTCTTTGGTGGTTGCCTCTAAACGCGGCACCACTTTGCGGTCTTCAGGCACCGCAATGCGTTCGGCAAATTCAGATTCACTGGGCAAATCGTCGCCTTCAAAGCGCACATACACATCGTCTTTGAAGTAAACCGACAGCTGGCGTTGCTGTGGTTGGGTGCCTTTTCGCACAATCGTGAACGCGTAGTCCCAGCGATCAGAGTGAAAAACACTGGCGATCAAAGGCGTACCCAAAATATCCTTGACTTGATTTCGACTCATGCCCGCACGCAAAGCTTGTACTTGCTCTTTGGAGACAAAGTTGCCCTGCACCACTTCCACCCGAAATGGCGTGACTTTGCGAATTGCGCGTGCCATTGGGTCGTCAATGGTGGAACAAGCCGACAACAGCAAGGAAACCGTGGTCACACACAAAGCCATTGTCTGGCGCGAAAGAGTCATGGTGGGCTAGGGGCAAGTTATGATGGAAACATTGTAACGATGGGTCTTATGCCCGCCATTCACTTCGCAAAAGAAAGCACGAATGTCCTCCTTAGACGGCTTAAAAAACACGGGCCTCAAAGCCACGGTGCCGCGATTAAAAATTTTGGAACTATTCCAAAAAAGCGGGCAACGGCACATGAGCGCCGAGGACGTTTACCGTTTGTCTTTAGATGAGCGTGCCGATATTGGCCTGGCCACCATTTACCGGGTGCTGATGCAGTTTGAGCAAGCCGGCATTTTGTCGCGCAGTCAATTTGAAGGCGGCAAATCTGTCTATGAACTCAACCAAGGCCAACACCATGACCACTTGGTGTGCCTTGATTGCGGCCGCGTTGAAGAGTTTTTCGACGCCAGCATTGAGCAACGTCAGCACGATATTGCCCATGCCAAGGGTTTCGAGATTGCCGACCACGCACTGAGCTTGTATGCGCACTGCAAGCGCTCGCCTTGCCCTTACAAATCAGCTTGATTTTTTTGCTCAGCCAACATCGCCAGCCGATGGCGATGGACAAATTTATCGTAGGTATCGATGCCGCGTAACTGCAAAATCGTGTTGCGCACCGCCGCCTCGACCAAAACCGCGATATTTCGACCAGCCACCACCTGAATCACCACTTTACGAACGGGTATGCCCAGCACATCTTGCATCAGCGGCTCATGGGGCAGCCTTTCGTAGTCGCGCTCTAAAGTTTCTTTGCGTACCAAATGCACAATCAATTTGAGTCGCATCTTTCGACGCACCGCGGTTTCACCAAAAATGGCTTGAATATCTAGCAAACCAATGCCGCGTACTTCCAATAAATTTTGCAGCAACTCGGGGCAACGCCCCTCAATCGTGGCTTGGTTGATGCGGTAAAGATCCACCGCATCATCGGCCACCAAGCCATGACCGCGTGAGATCAACTCCAAGCCCAACTCGCTTTTGCCAAGACCAGATTCACCTGTGATGACCACACCCATGCCCAAAATGTCTAAAAACACGCCATGCAAGGTGGTTCGGTCAGCAAAATGCTTGGACAAATAAGCTCGCAGCAAATCAATGACAAAGGCCGAGGATTCTGTGGTGGCAAAAAGCGGAATTTGGGCTTCCTCGCACATTTTCAGTAGCGGCGGCGGCGGCGTTTGCCCATCTGCCACCACCAGCACGGGAGGTTCAAGCGTCACGATGCGCCCAATACGGCGCTCGGTATCGACCAAGGGACTGTTGTTGAGGTAGCGAATTTCACGCTCGCCCAGCACCTGCAAACGATAAGGGTGTATGTAATTCAAGTAACCCACCAAGTCAGCACCCGAGCGAGCCATGCGGACTGCGACTTCGTCAAAATGCCTTTCAGAGGCACCTTGCCCCGCTATCCATTGCCATTCCAGCTTTTGTCGGAAGTCTTCAAACAAGACATCTGCACTGACAGCGGTGGGTTTCAAGGCTTGGCGTCAGACTGTGAGCGTAGATTGCCAAGCGACGATGAGTTGATGCAAGTCTTGGGCATCGCTGGTTTTTTTCAGCCGTTCGCGTAAAGCGGTGTCACTGAGCATCTCGGCAATTTCGGAAAGGATTTCCAAGTGCTTTTGGGTGGAGGCTTCTGGAACCAACAAAAAGAACAGCAAGCACACGGGTTGCTCGTCGGGTGCATCAAACCCTATGGGTTGGCTCAAACGGAAAACCGCTGCGAGAGGCGACTTCATGCCCTTGATGCGTCCATGCGGAATCGCTACACCGTGGCCCAAGCCGGTTGACCCCAAGCGTTCGCGGGCAAACAAGCTGTCGGCCACCAAGGCGCGGTTAAGTCCATGCAAGTTTTCAAACAGCAAACCGGCTTCTTCAAAAGCACGCTTTTTGCTGGTGACGTCTACCTGCACAAGGGCTTGTGCAGAAGGCAAGATGGCAGAGAGTCTGTTCATATTGGGGTGCTGATTATGCACCGCTTAGCCATGTCAAGCTAGGGTATATATTTAATTGTTTAGTTTTCAAAATTAGTCTTTTGCGTAAAAAAGCCACCTGTCAGACAGGTGGCTGGGCGGGTGATGAAGCTATCTAAATTAAGCGATCTCAGCGCGTTTAGGGCTGGTGTGGCCATGGTCTTGCAAGCGATCCTTGTGGCGCACCACCTGCCGGTCCAATTTATCGACCAAGTCATCGACTGCAGCGTATAAATCTTCACTGGAGGATTCGGCAAACAAATCGCTGCCCTTGACATGGATATTGCATTCGGCTCGCTGCCGGCGTTCTTTTTCTTTTTGTTTTTCGATGCTAAGAATCACGCGTACATCGACCACTTGGTCGAAATGACGGTTGATGCGGTCGAGTTTGTGGGTGACATAGCCGCGCAGGGCTGGGGTGACTTCAAGATGATGACCGCTGATCGTTAAATTCATACGACTCCTCCAGAAAAATACCTGACTGTTTCATCAAGCAACATGCCAGACATAAGACAGGCAACCCCACTATGCGCTGAGTTTCGAAAAAAAGCAATTCCTCCAAAACACGTCCATGTTTTTCCGGTGCCGACAGACAAGAAATGGGAACTTAAGCTGAAGAAGTCTCAGGTGCGGTGTGCATTTCCACACGCTGAGAAAGCCATAACGCCAGCAAGGTTGAAGCCAAGCCCACCAGGGCGCAAAGCCAAAAATGGGTGACGTGACCGTTGGCATCGCGCTGAATAAGCACCCCGCCAAGCCAAGACGCCAGCCCAATGGAAACTGACTGAAAAGCACCGTTCAGGGACATGAATGTGCCCCGCCACTGGGGTTGAGCTGCCGAGGTGAGCATGGCCATGCCGGGGATCATCCGCGCATTCATGCAAAAAAAGAAGCCTGCAAACACCATCAAAACCAAGGGAAGGGGTGCCGGTTGCATCAAGGTGGTGATGGTCATGGGCACGATGGCCAGCAGCAGCATGCGTTGAAACATTTTTCGCTTGCCCACACGGTCGCTTAGGCGTCCTATCCAGCGCGCCGTCAGCAAAGTTACGGTTCCGCCGCACAAATAAATATAGGGAATTTCATCTAGAGAAAGCACATGGTTGGCTTGGGTGTAAATCGTGATGTAGGGGATGATGGTGAAGCCCGCAAACATCATCGCAGCAGACATCCACAAGGCTCTGCGGTGATTGGGGTCCGCCCATACTTGCTGCATCGCAAAAGAGATTTGTTGCCCCTGTGCTTTGGCAACATGGGCATCCAGTTTGGGCAAACACATCACGGCCATCACACCCACGATCAGACACATCAAGGCGATGGCAAAAAAAGCACTGTGCCAGCCACCCCAATTAGCCAAGAACAAGCCACTGGGCACGCCCACCACGGTTGCCATGGCAAACGATGTCATCACAAACCCGGTTGCCCGTCCACGCCGCTCAAAAGGAATCACATCCCCAATCACGGTTTGCGTCATGGCAGACAAGATACCGCCAAAAGTGCCTGCCGCTACACGTGCGGCCATTAACAAGCCATAGCTGGGCGCCAAAGCACAGGCAAGCGTCGTCAAACCAAACAGCACGTACAGCACCAACAGCAAGCGTTTGCGCTCGAACCGATCGACAAAAGAGGCCGCCAACAGCCCGGATGCCCCTGCGGCAAAGGTGTATGCAGACACCAAAAAACCAAATTGTGCGTCGTTGATGGCGAACAAGTCTCTGAGTTGCGGCCCCAATGGCATGATGATCATGAAGTCCAGCACATGGGTGAACTGGATCCCGGCCAAAGTCATTAGTAACCAAAATTCACGGCGCGGCGTCAAAACTGTTTGCATAAAAAGTGTTGTGGCAAACCCGACACTCTAACAGTGCATACGACTGTGTTCATATGACGGTGCCATAATTCCATCTTCAATAATTTTGGAGCACCCTCCTTGGAAACCTACCCTAGTTGGTAGCTTTCGGTTCACTGGCAGCAGGCCGGGCCGAATCGAAAGCGTACCTCACCCTTTTATTCGCCCATTCACGCACTGAGAATTGCCATGCTCAATATTTTTTCGCTGGCCAATGGCCGCTTGTTTCAAGAAGAGATTTCTTCCCAAGAAGAACTTTCTCAATTCCGTCCTATTTGGGTTGACTTGGAGTCGCCCACCCTAGAAGAAAAGCGCTGGATCAGCCAGCACTTTGGCGTACACATTCCAGAAGATGCGATGGACGAGGACATTGAGGAGTCAGCGCGTTTTTATGAAGAAGACAACGGCGAACTGCATATCCGTTCTGACTTCTTGATCGCCGATATCGAAGAGCCCCGCGCCGTGCGGGTGGCGTTTATCTTGAACCGGCATAACGACACGCACAACAGTCACGGCATATTGTTCTCCATCCATGATGAAGACCTGCCTGTTTTCCGTTTGTTGCGCTTGCGAGCACGTCGCGCTCCTGGCTTGATTGAGGACGCCAAAGACGTCTTGCTTGAACTGTTCTCTGCTGACGCCGAATACTCTGCCGACACCTTAGAAGGTATTTACGACGAACTGGAAAAAGTCAGCAAAATGGTTTTGTCGGGCGATGTGACGGATGCCTTGGCTGGCGAGGTGTTAGGAGCGATTGCACGCCAAGAAGATTTGAATGGCCGTATTCGCCGCAACATGATGGACACCCGTCGCGCTTTGAGTTTTGCCATGCGTCTGCGCATGTTGAATGCCGAGCAATTTGACGATGCACGGCAAATTTTGCGCGACATCGACTCTATAGACAGTCACACCGCTTTTTTGTTTGACAAGATCAACTTCTTGATGGATGCAACCGTCGGTTTCATCAATATCAACCAAAACAAGATCATCAAAATTTTCTCGGTCGCCAGTGTGGCCTTGCTGCCACCCACCTTGATCGCTAGCGTCTACGGCATGAATTTTCAGTTCATGCCCGAGCTGCAATGGTCGTTTGGCTATGGCTATGCTGTCTTGCTGATGGTGGCCAGTGCCGTGGTTCCCATGTGGTATTTCCGCAAGCGCGGTTGGTTAAAGTAAATCAACCTTAGCGGCTGGCCATCCACGTGTCCATCAAGGCGGATGTGTAGCGACTGGCCACCTCTTGGATAAACCGACTGAAGTCGGTGGTGGCGGCGTCATCTGCACGGTCCGAAATGGTACGCACCGCTGCAAATGGAACCTCATAGTCATGACACACCTGTGCCACAGCAGCGCCTTCCATTTCTACCGCCAACGCCAAAGGCAAGCGCTGTTGTAGCGCTTGGCTTTCTGAAGAAGTCGACACAAAGCGGTCGCCACTGAGAACCAATCCCGAATGGACTTTGGGCGACCGAACATGCAAAGCATGAAGTGTGTCCATATCAATCCATTGGGAAGGGTTGTTCAAAATACCTTGCGCGGCCACCCTAAGGCTTTGGGTCAACGCAATATCGGTAGGGAAGTGTGTCCGCCCATACAAGGGCACCTCTAAGGGGGGAAACAAGGGCGACGCATCCATGTCGTGCTGAACGAATTCGGATGCCACCACCATATCGCCCACATTGACGCCAGTTGAAAGGCCACCAGCCACCCCAGTGAACACTATGGCGCTGACATTGAATCGTTCAATCAAAGACGTGGCCGTGGTGGCAGCAGCCACTTTCCCTAAGCGCGACAACACCAACACAACAGCCTGACCATGCCAAGTGCCTGTGGTGAATTGCCTAGACCCGTTATGGATGGTGCGAGCGCCCTGTAATGCGCTGGTGAGACCCACCATCTCCTCTTGCATGGCCGCCATGATGGCAATCGGTCTCATGGCGGTTGTATTTGCAAAACAGTGGGGCTTACTCGACAGCCTTGACCATGTCTTCCACCACCTTCTTGGCGTCGCCAAACACCATCATGGTTTTGTCCATGTAGAACAACTCATTGTCCAAACCGGCATAACCGGCCGCCATAGAGCGCTTGTTGACGATGATGGTTTTGGCTTTGTAGGCCTCCAAAATCGGCATGCCGTAAATGGGGCTGCCTTTGATCATGGCCGCAGGGTTGACCACGTCATTGGCACCCAAGATGATGGCCACATCGACTTGGCCGAATTCGCCATTGATGTCTTCCATCTCAAACACCTGGTCATAA
>RFMX01000316.1 GCA_009927495.1 Betaproteobacteria bacterium | reverse complement strand
ACTGTTTGACATGGATACTTAACCAGTCACGGAATTTTTTCAACATGGGGTGGGGCTGGCTGTGATAAGGCCAAACCAAGTAATAACTGCTGCTGTGTAACGGCTCTATGGGGCTTAAACAGCAAAGTGTCCCTTGCTGAATCAAGTTATGGGCGATGGAGCGGCGTGTAAGCGCTATGCCCATGCCCAATTTGGCAGCCTCCAGCAAGTGCGTTGAATCGGTAAACGCCATGGCAGCTGCTGGCGGCTCATCTTCTATATGGGCACTTTGTAACCACGATGTCCAACTCTCGCATGAGTGCAGCAAGGGGTATTTCATCAACGACTTGAGCGTCTTGAAGGTTTGCTGACCTACCAAAGAAGGCGCGCCGACCAAGACCAAGCTGTCACCCATGAGGTGCTCTGTTTGTAAATTTGGCCATTGCCCATGGCCAAATCGCAACGCACCGTCAATTCTGTTTTTTTCAAATTCAATGAACGACAAACCTGCATGCAAACTCAGCACCACATTCGGATAGGTTTGCTGAAAATCAGCTAGCCTAGGTATCAACCAATATGTTGCAAATGAGGGGAGTACCGCAATTGACAAGATATCTTCGTGTGCAGGATTTCTGAGTTTTTGGGTTGCCTGACTTAATTCATCCAACGACTGCCTGACTTGGTAAGCGTATGTGCGCCCCGCTTCAGTCAAGGTCATATGTCTGGCTGATCGGTCAAACAAAGCAACACCCACCAACTCTTCCAAGCCCTTAAGTTGGTGACTGACTGCACTGTGGGTGAGGTGCAGCTCTTTGGCCACGGCGTTGACCCTTTCAAGTCGGGCCATGGCCTCGAAAGCTTTCAAAGCGCTCAATGGCGGGATACGGGAAGTCATGTTAAAAAAATTCACCTATGCAGCAAATAAATTGATGATGCCCTCGCTGTGGCAGCTTGTTCAATACAGGTATTGAGCTATTTTGCTTGAACACAAGGGGAACCACCATGGTGACAGATGAGATTCGAGTATTTTTAAATGACTATTTTGATGTGCTTCAAAACCAAGACATGTCCTTATTCGACAGAGTTTTTCACCACGATTGTGTTCTGTATTCAACTCAAGACGGCCAAACCGTGGTTCGCCCCTTTAAGGTTTATCGCGACATGGTGAAGGGTCGCGCTTCACCCGAATCGGTTAAAGCGCCACGCCAAGACACCATTTTGATGCTCGATGTGTTGTCTGATGAAATGGCCTTGGCAAAAGTACAGTTGCGATTGTTTGACAACATCATGGTGGACTACCTGAACCTGATGAAAGTTCAAGGGCGATGGACGGTTGTGGCCAAGCATTTTTGGCGCAAAGGTCCAGCAGCTTAATCAGTGAAAC
>RFMX01000306.1 GCA_009927495.1 Betaproteobacteria bacterium | reverse complement strand
AAGACTGCAAATGCCAGACAGAGCACGCCGTGCGGACCTGTTGCAAAGAGTTATGCGCATTTGGTTGTTTGATCAACCGTACACGGTCATTGGTGCTTATTGGCCTATCAAAGGTGAGTTTGACCCCTTGCCTGCATTGCACAGATGGAAAGAAGATGGGGAATTGCTAGACCATCCGGTTCGAAGACGCATTGGTTTGCCCGTCATGGACAAGCTAACCAAAACCCTAACCTTCCATTCGTGGTACCCAGGTTGTGCCATGGAAGAAGATGCATACAACATCCCCAAACCCAAGGACACAGAAATCATCCAACCCACCTTGCTTTTTGTGCCATGTGTGGGCTATGGGCCTGGTGGCTACCGTTTGGGTTATGGCGGTGGTTTTTACGATCGGACCTTGAATCAAATCAACCCTAAACCCTACACTGTCGGTTTGGGTTTTACCCATGGTTTTTTACCCGACTTCGTTCCTGAGTCGCATGATGTGCCCTTGGATGCTTTGCTGAATGAAAACGGCGTGGTGTGGCCAATGTCGTAAGGGTGTTGGATGGCGCGACCTAAATCTGCAACCCACGACCTCAAGCGAGAAGAAATTTTGGAGGTGGCTGCAAGCTGTTTTGCGGCCTCGTCCTACCCTTCAGCCAGCATGAACGATTTGGCCAATGCTTTGGGCACTTCCAAAGCGCGGCTATACCATTACTACGACAGCAAGCAGGCCATACTCTTCGATTTACTTGATCGCTACACACTGCTTTTGGTGGAGTTGGTGGCAGAGGTTCAAGCCCAAGGTATGCAATCCAAGCGCAGCCCCCAAGAGACGGTTCACAGCGTGGTCAAACGTTTTTTGCAAACCTACGAAAGCTCTGCAACCCGTCATATTGCTTTGTTGCACAGCACCCAATTTCTCAGTGAAGCACAGCGTGGCTTGGTGGTGGAGCGTCAGCGCCAAGTGGTCAGCGCCTTGGGCGATATGTTGAGCAAAGCCTACCCAAGTCGAGTTCACGCGCAAAACAAAATACCCCTGACCATGATGCTATTTGGCATGATCAACTGGACCTTCACCTGGCTCAGACCCCAAGGGCCACTCAGTTACGATGCGTTTGCGCAAGAGGTCATTGACACCTTAGAAAACGGTTTTCATTCAAGCACAAGCTAAGTTCCAGGAAAAAACATGTCTAAAGCATTTGCCAGTCAAAGCGATTTGACCGATAAACACATCAGCTTCACCCAACTCAGCCCGCACTGCTGGGCCTATACCGCAGAGGGCGATCCCAATTCAGGCGTCATCATTGGCGACAAATACATTTTGGTGAGCGACGCCACAGCCACGCCTTTGATGGCCAAAGATCTGATCGCCAAGATCCGCACTGTGAGCGACAAGCCCATCAAATATGTGTTGCTGACCCACTACCACGCGGTGCGTGTGCTGGGCGCCAGTGCGTATGCAGCTGAAGGCGCGACAGAGGTGATCGCCAGCAAAGGCACTTACGACCTGATCGTCGAGCGCGGTGCCCAAGACATGCAAAGCGAGATGGACCGCTTTCCCCGTTTGTTTCGTGGTGCCGACAGTGTGCCAGGCCTTACCTGGCCGACCATGGTCATTGGCGATGGAAAGCCTGGACGACAGGGCAGTTTGCGTATCGATTTGGGTGGTGTTCACGTCGATATTTGGCATCCAGGCGCAGGCCATACACGAGGAGACACCATTGCATGGGTTGACGCTGAAAAGGTGCTGTTCAGTGGTGACTTGGTGGAGTATCTGGCCGGTGTTTATACGGGGGACGCACACTTGGCCGAGTGGCCTGCCACCTTGGAAGCTTTGCGGGCATTGCAGGCTGAGGCCATCGTGCCGGGCCGTGGCGAAGCCATGCGTGGCACCGCAGATGTGAACAAAGCCTTGGACTACACCAAGCTATGGGTAGAAACCTTGTTCAAATGCGGTCAAGAGGCGGTGGCGCAAAACATGGATTTAAAGGCAGCCATGGCCCATACGCGCCAACACATGGACCCCGTGTTTGGCCAAGTGTTTATTTACGAACACTGTTTGCCATTTGATGTGAGCCGTGCTTTTGATGAGGCCAGTGGCATACAGCACCCACGCATATGGACGGCTGAGCGGGATAAGCAAATGTGGGCCGCGCTGCAAGCTTGATTGAAGCAGCCCCTAGGCTGGGGGGCTCTCCCCAATCGCAATTTGCGTTTCATTGGCTTGGGTTGTTACCCAATCGCAAAAAGCTTTGACTTGCTCACTGGGGGCTTGGTTGTGGTTGACCAGCAACCAATACGCCATCGGTGAGTCGTTGCGTGCATCAGGCAGCACTTCAATCAACTCGCCGCTGGCCAAGCTTTCGGCGATCAAGGGTTGGCGAGCCAGCACAATGCCTTGGCCATTCAAAGCAGCTTGGACCATTTGGTGGGCATAGTTGAAATGCAGCCAACGAATCGGCTGCAGGCCTTGCAGACCTTGTGCGTTGAGCCAATGTCGCCACGTCAACCAGTCGAGATGCGGTGAATGGGGCTCACTGGGTTCAATCAGTGTGAAGCGTTCCAAGTCAGCAGCCGATTGAATACCGCCCTCTTGTTTCAAAAGCAATGGACTGGCAACGGCGACCAACTGGTCACCAAACAAACGAAACGCACCGCTTGGCATACGAGATGCTGTGCCGTAACGTATGGCGATATCGATGTCAGAAATGCTGAGGTCTACCGGTTTGTCACTCGCGTCAATGCGAATATCAATTTCAGGATGAAGGTTTTGAAAACTGGCCAAGCGAGGAATCAGCCACATCGACGCAAACGAAGCAAAGGTGGTGACAGCAATCGATTTGCGCAAAACCGAATGACGTATTTGCTGTACCGTTAGGTCCAATTGATTGAGCAAGCTTGAGACGGTTCGAAACAAAACCACACCGGCCTCTGTCCACTCCACCGATATTTTCCTAACGCAGGGGCAAGCCATTCAGGTCGCTGCTGACCAGCATGTGGTGGTGGAGCCTTGGCCACGCTTCCACGGCGATGAACTCAGCGTGCAATGGGTGGAGCTTCAAAAATGATTCAATAGGGTTTGACTTTGGCCAAGGCCCGCACATCAGCTTCATAAGCCTTGAGTGTTTTTACTGCAAATTCTCTTTGGGCGGTGCTGGTGGTGTTGTGCAACTGTGCGGCCGCTTCGCAGTTGATGTTTTTTCGCATCTCGGCGTATTCACGGTAAACCTCATCGGGGGACTGCAACAAGCTGCGGTTCAAGAGGGCAATGCTTTCTTGTTGTGCTGCGGCCAGGCCTTGTTGTGATTTGGCGATACGGTCCAAGGTACTGACCGTGTCTTGCTGACGCCTCAGGCGCTCGCCCCAACTCTTGGGTAAGTCAAAATGGGACTCTTGGGCCATTTGCTTGACCAAAGCTTTTTGCTTTTTATCCAAGCGGTCATACAAACGCTCTGCGTTTTCTATGCCCTTGTCGGTCTGCACCTGCAACTGTGCGTCGGCACTGGCGTCAAGTTTCCATTCTTTGCGGTTATCTTTGTTGTCCTTCTCGTACTGTTGCGCCAGCCGTTGAATCTGCGCAGGCGTTAACCTCAAGGCCAAGCGGGCAATACCTGGCGACATTTGTTGTGACAGCGGTGCCAGCGTGTCTTTGAACGCATCGACCAGCGCACAAATTTGTGGCCCCGTTATTTCATGGGGTGCGAGCATCGCCATTTTTTGTAAAACATCTGCATACACGGGCAGCTGCTGTTGGCGGTGCCACTGATGCAGCGCCTGTAAATCGGCACGCAACTGCTTGTCTTGCTCTGAGTTGAGGTCTAAATGGGGATTGACCCATGTGAATATCAACAAACTGGGCGCTTGGTTGTAACCAGTCACCACCAAGCTACAAGCACTCAGGCTTGCCAACAAGCCCAAAGCCAAGAGTTTGAGGGACAGACCGAAGCGGTTTGGAAGCTGATTGATAATCTGAGCAACACGAGGAAGCAAGTTCATGGCATTTGTTGATGTGGTGGTCATGGCAGCGGGCAAGGGCACCCGCATGAAGAGCAGTATGCCCAAAGTTTTACACCGATTGGGGGGTAGGGCTTTATTGCAGCACGTGATTGACACCGCTGGGCAACTCCAAGCCAGAAAAGTGGTGGTCATCACCGGCCATGGTGCAGAGCAAGTTGAAGCGACCTTGGTCCATAACGACCATGTGCAATGTGTGCGCCAAATGCCGCAATTGGGCACAGGACACGCCATGCAGCAAGCGGTGCCTGTGTTGGCAGATGATGGTGTGACCTTGGTCTTGTCGGGCGATGTGCCTTTGATTCAAGCCGACACCTTGAGCGCCTTGCTGACGCTGTGTGATGGGCAGCACTTGGCCTTGCTCACCCTCCAAACACCCACCCCTACTGGCTACGGCCGCTTGGTGCGTAACGGACAGTCGCAGGTGCAAGCTATCGTCGAAGAAAAAGACGCCACACCCGAGCAACGGCAGATCCAAGAAATTTACAGCGGCATCATGGCCGTGCCCACCCACTTGTTGCTTGGGTGGTTGGCGCGTTTGGACAACTGCAATGCCCAACAAGAGTACTACCTCACCGACGTGGTGAAGTTCGCAGTGGCCGATGGTTACCAAGTGCAGGCGCATTGCATCAGCGACGCGTGGCAGGTGGAAGGGGTGAACAACCCTGTGCAATTGGCCTCACTTGAATGCGCCTACCAGCATATGCAAGCTCAGCGATTGATGCTCGATGGTGTACGCTTGGCAGACCCTGCACGATTTGATTTGCGCGGCAGCCTCATCTGTGGGCAAGATGTCGAGATTGATGTGAACTGCGTGTTCGAAGGCCATGTCAGCTTGGGCGATGGGGTTCGCATAGGCCCTAATTGCGTCATTGCCAATGCCAACATTGGTGCAGGCACATTTGTTCAGGCGTTTAGCCATATCGATGGTGAACAACAAGGCGTGACCATTGGCCAGGATGCCCGCATCGGTCCGTTTGCCCGTTTGCGACCTGGCGCTGATTTGGGCGACGAGGTGCATATTGGCAACTTCGTTGAGGTGAAAAATTCCACCTTGGCCAAAGGCGCCAAAGCCAACCACTTGGCGTATTTGGGCGACGCCACAGTCGGCGAGCGTGTCAACTATGGTGCTGGCAGCATCACGGCCAACTACGACGGTGCCAACAAACACCGCACCGTCATCGAGGCGGATGTGCATGTGGGCAGCAACTGCGTGTTGGTGGCGCCTGTCACTTTGGGTGCAGGCGGCACGATTGGCGGTGGATCGACCATCACCAAGGACACACCTGCTGGCGCACTCACGGTGGCGCGTGGCAAACAAACCAGCATTGCCAATTGGCAGCGCCCCACCAAAACCAAAAAATAAAAGGACTGCAAATATGTGCGGCATCGTCGGTGCGATTTCCAAGCGCAACATCGTTCCTGTGTTGGTGCAAGGCTTGCAGCGCTTGGAATACCGCGGGTACGATTCCTGTGGCGTGGCAGTCAACAGCGAGCAATCCCAAATGGGGCAAGCGCCTGGCTTGCAACGTGCCCG
>RFMX01000276.1 GCA_009927495.1 Betaproteobacteria bacterium | reverse complement strand
ATCAAGCGTCTTTGCGTTGAATGTGTCTGGGTTTACCTTGGGCATCAATTGCAACATAAGTCACCATCGCCTCGGTCACTTTCAAGTAGGTGCCTTGCAAAGTGAAGCGCTCGGCAAACACCTCTACCTTGACAGTGATTGAGGTATTGCCGATGCGCTTGATGGTGCTGAAAAAACTCAAAATGTCCCCCACTTTGACGGGTTGCTTAAACACAAACTCATTGACTGCCACGGTAGCTAGGCGGCCGTTGACATAACGGGCTGGCAAAACGGCACCGGCCAAGTCAACCTGCGCCATCACCCAGCCTCCAAAAATATCGCCATTGGCATTGCAATCGGCTGGCATGGGGATGACTTTGAGTACCAACTCTTGGTCTGTAGGCAGGGCTTTGACGGTAAAGCGCGGGTCGAGGGTATCGGTCACAGGCACAATCCAAGTTGTTCATTCTTTCGCTATTGTGCTGTATGCGCCCCTCTGTCACCTCTTCACCCGCACTGCCTGAAGCCACTGTGCCCGCCCCAGCTGTCTCTGATTGGCACACCTTGGCGCGCTTGTTTCCCTATCTTTGGGAATACAAATGGCGCGTGATGGCTGCCTTGTCCTTCATGGTGGGCGCCAAGCTTGCCAACGTCGGTGTGCCCATACTGCTTAAAAACTTGATCGATAGCATGACACCGCAGCCCACAGGTGTGCAAGTGCTTTTGGTGGTGCCAGTCGCCCTGCTCATCGGCTATGGCTTGCTGCGTTTATCGGTCTCTGCGTTCACCGAGCTGCGTGAGTTGATTTTTGCCAAAGCCACACAAGGTGCGGCTCGCACCATTGCTTTGCAAACCTTCCAGCATTTGCACGAACTCAGTTTGCGTTTTCATCTCGAGCGGCAAACCGGCGGTATGAGCCGTGACATTGAAAGAGGTGTGCGCGGCATTGAGTCGCTGATTGCCTATTCGCTCTACAGCATCGTGCCGACCTTGATCGAGGTGCTGTTGGTGCTGAGCATCTTGGGTATTCAGTTTGACAAGTGGTATGCCATCATCACCTTGTGTGCATTGGGTTTGTATATTTATTTCACCGTGACAGTGACGGAGTGGCGTACCCAGTTTCGCAAACAGGTCAATGAATTTGACTCCAGCGCACATACCCGCGCTATCGACTCTTTGCTCAACTACGAGACCGTCAAGTATTTTGGCAATGAGGGCTTTGAAGCCAAAAGGTATGACGAAAGTCTGGATAAGTTACGCCTTGCCCGCATCAAAGCGCAAAATTCATTGAGTGCCCTCAATATGGGCCAACAACTCATCATTGCTGTGGCTTTGGTGACCATGCTGTGGCGAGCCACGCAGGGCGTGGTCGATGGGAACTTGACCTTGGGCGACTTGGTGATGATCAACGCTTTCATGATTCAACTCTATATACCGTTGAATTTTTTGGGTGTGATTTACCGTGAGATCAAACAAAGCCTGACGGATTTGGACCGAATGTTCAAGTTGCTAGAGAAGGAGCGCGAAGTTGCTGATGCGCCCAATGCGCAACAGCTTGCCTTGGCGAGTCCACCCAGCGTTGCGTTTGAACACATCCACTTTGCCTATGAGCAAGACCGGCCAATTTTGCATGACGTGAGCTTCACCATTCCATCCGGTAAAACGGTGGCCATTGTGGGCCCCTCGGGATCGGGCAAGTCAACTTTGGCACGTTTGCTTTTTCGGTTTTACGACGTTCATCAAGGGGTGGTTCGCATTGATGGTCATCCTTTGAATCAATTGACGCAAGCGAGTGTGCGTCAGGCCATTGGCATCGTGCCGCAAGACACTGTTTTATTCAATGACACGGTCTACTACAACATCGCTTATGGTCGGCCCTCGGCTACTCGCGAAGAGGTCGAGCAAGCCGCACGTGCAGCACGCATCCATGACTTTATTGTGTCCACACCCTTGGGTTACCAAACCATGGTGGGCGAGCGGGGCTTGAAGTTGTCGGGCGGTGAAAAACAACGTGTGGCGATTGCACGAACCCTGCTTAAAAACCCGTTCATCTTGATTTTTGATGAAGCCACATCTGCACTCGACAGCAGCAATGAACGCGCTATTCAGTCAGAGTTGCGGGAGGCAGCAAACAACAAAACCACATTGGTCATTGCCCACCGACTATCGACAGTTGTCGATGCACATGAAATCATCGTGCTAGACCAAGGTGTCATAGTGGAGCAGGGCACACATACCCAGTTGCTTGAAGCGCAAGGAGCGTATGCGCGTATGTGGTCAATGCAGCAAAGCCAGGAAGAGCAAGCGCCTTAGGGTATTTCGGTATTTTCTTCAGGGGCATTGTTTTCGCGTGGCCCCACCGTGCCGAGTTTGGATTTAAGCGATTGCGGCTCATTGTGAATCAGCCCTGCGTAAAGGGTGGTGTTGGCCAAGACTTTTTTGACATAGTCGCGGGTTTCGCTAAAGGGAATGCACTCAGCCCAAGCTGCGCCCTCCATCTCGGGGCCATTGCGCCAACGCCTAGGACGACTGGGACCGGCGTTGTAGGCCGCAGCGGCCATGGGCATAGATCCCTGAAAATTATCTAAAACCAATTTAAGGTATTGCGTCCCAATGGCAATATTGATTTTGCGTTGTTGCAGTTGTTCAGGCCGAAAATTTTTCATGCCCATTCGCTTGGCTGTCCATTTGGCGGTGGCAGGCATGATCTGCATCAACCCTGACGCACCCACGCTGGACCTCGCGTCCAAAATGAATCTGCTTTCTTGCCGCATCAAACCATACACATACGCCGAGTTAAGACCAATGCTGTTGGCAGCTTCCACCACATCTTCTTTGAAGGGCATGGGGTAGCGTTGCATCACATCCATTTGGACGGTGCGCTCACTGGTATTGATGCACCTGTCCCATAGGGCTTGGTCACACGCCAATTGGGCTGCCGCCAGTCGCTCGCGTTCATTCAGGCGACCGCGCTGCCCCGCACTGTCGACCAGTCCTGTGGCGTAATTCCACTCACGAACACCGTCTTGTCGCAAGCCAATTTTGATGGCGTACAAAGCGCGTTGCAGCAAAGGGTTGGCCATTGCCGCCGCTGTTTCTTGTGGTTGAGGTGGGAGGGGGCGAGGAGGCGTTACTATTTTTTTTCCAAGCTCTTCACTCGCCAACTGTTCATAAAAACCTTGCGGTCCTGCGATGCTTTGTAAAGCGGTCAAGGCTTGCCCTGTAGGTGGTGAAGCGACAGATTGCTGAGCCATCAAGGCACGCGCTCGCCAATACACCCAAGCAGGGTCTTTTTGGGCAGCAGGACTCATGGCGTCCACCGCAGATTGAATAGCAGACCATGCAGGTGTTTTGCCCGCTCGCAATGCAGCCCGCACTTTCCATGCCAACATGTCATCGCTCAAGTTGGCAGGACTTGCATTGGCAAAGTAGGCCAAGGCTTTGTCATCCAATTGCTGCGCAGCCTGTTTGGCAATCACGCCCCAGACCCATTGCTTTTGCTCGCTGCTTAAAGATGTTGCGGATTTACTTTGCAGCAACTTGATGGCGTTCTCGTGGTCTGCGGTGGCTGCTTTGATCAGCGCCAAGGTCATCCACTCGGAAGACTCTCCCCCCATATTAGAAGCACGCTGTGAAAAAAACCTGCCACCGTTGGCAAAGAGTTCATCCACCACAGCCATATTGTGGTCAGAGACCAACTTCAAGGCATCTCTGGCGGGTACTTTGCGGTTGCTCTCAACCGATAGCCGAGCTTTGAGCCAAACATCTTCAGCGTTGAATTTGTGCTGCTTGAGCAGTTGAGACACCGCATAAGTGCAACCTTCATCGGACTGCTTGAGACTCAACCAAGTGCGGCGAATATCTCCAATGTGTGAGGCGCCTGCATTGAGATCCTTTTGTTGAACTTCCAGAAGTTTCGCGTAGCACTCGATTTCCTTGTCGTCATGCATTCGGTAGAGGGCATATTCACGTTCAAATTGCGTCCATTCGCGTCGTTCGCCAAGCAGCTGCAACCAGTCGTTGCGCATTCTGTCTTCTTGGTAGGTACCGGCATAGCGCTGAAGAAAACTTTTAATTTCATTGTCAGACGCATCGCCCAAACGAACGCGTAATTCCCAAAAGGCTGCCCATGGTTCGAGTACATGCCCTTTGGCTTGGGGCAACAATGCGGCCAGTTTTTTGCGATCGCCTTTTTGAAAGGCTTGGGACATATCAATGATCACCGCATCAGCGGCATCGGCTGATCGGGCGGGTTGTGCAGGCTTGACAGGGGCTTTGTGTTTATTGCCTGCGCTGGCCGTTGTCATGCAAGCCATAAAGAGGATGCAACAGGCATTTCGAACAAATAA
>RFMX01000376.1 GCA_009927495.1 Betaproteobacteria bacterium | reverse complement strand
ACGCAAATCGGTGGCCATGACCGTGGCACCTGACAACTTGGCCACGCCTTCGACCATCGCCACCTTGCCGTCAATCTGAATACGCGCACCCAGGCGCAGCAACTCGTTCACATGCATGAAGCGGTTTTCAAAAATGGTCTCGGTGACTTTGGCGCTGCCTTGCGACACCGCGTTGAGCAGCATGAACTGGGCTTGCATGTCGGTGGGGAAACCAGGGTATTCGGTGGTGCGAAAACTCTGCGCCTTCAGGTGGGCAAATGCGGGGCCGGGTGAACGCACCCGCAAACCACCAGTCACCGCCTCGATGCTGACACCTGCATCGCGCAGCTTGTCAATCACCGCTTCCAAATGGTCGCCACGTGCGTGGGTCAACACCACGTCACCACCAGTAGCAGCCACCGCGCACAAAAACGTGCCGGCCTCGATTCGGTCGGCCACCACGTTGTGGGACGCGCCATGCAAACGCTCCACGCCTTGGATGTGGATGCGACTGGTGCCGTGGCCTTCGATCTGGGCGCCCATGCTGATCAGCAACGCGGCCAAATCGGGAATCTCGGGCTCTTGGGCGGCGTTTTCCAACACCGTCTCGCCCTCTGCCAAAGCCGCGGCCATGAGGAAGTTTTCGGTACCGGTGACGGTCACCATATCGGTGGCAATGCGAGCGCCTTTGAGGCGTGTGCGGCCATCTTTGAGACGGGCCACCATGTAACCCTGCTCCACATCAATCACCGCACCCATGGCTTGCAAGCCCTTGATGTGCTGGTCTACAGGGCGTGTACCAATCGCGCAACCGCCTGGCAGCGACACCTTGGCATGACCGAAACGCGACAGCAAGGGGCCCAGCGCCAGCACAGAAGCCCGCATGGTTTTCACCAACTCGTAGGGCGCTTCTGGCGTGTGTAAGTTGCCTGCATTGAGCACCATGTCGCCAGCCTCGTTGCGCTCGGCAGTCACGCCCATGTGGCGGATCAGTTTGACCATGGTGGACACGTCTTGCAGGCGTGGCACATTGGCCAGCGTCAAGGTGTCGGCGGTGAGCAAGGCGGCGCAAAGCTCTGGCAAGGCGGCGTTTTTCGCACCCGCAATCGCCACCTCGCCTTTCAACAGCCGGCCGCCACGAATCAGCAATTTGTCCATAGCGTTTCAGACCCTCAGGCCTGCGCCTTCCACTCGGCAGGGGTAAAGGTTTTCATCGACAAGGCATGCACCTCGTCGTTGGCCATTTTGTCGCCCAAGGTGCCATACACCTTTTGGTGGCGTTGGATGGGCCGCAAGCCCTCAAAGGCCGAGGTAACCACGGTGGCGTACCAATGGCGGCCATCGCCCTCGACGTGCACATGCTCACAGGGCAAGCCTGCGCCAATCATGGTTTGGATTTGGTCTGCCGTCATACATCACCCCCGAATTTTGTAACCTATGCGCAGCAAATGCAGCGCCAATGCAGCCACCAACACATATGCACCCCCCACCAACGCCAAGCTCAACCAAGGCGAGACATCGCTGACCCCGAAAAAGCCGTAGCGAAAACCGTCGATCATGTAGAAAAACGGGTTGAGGTGGCTGACCTGCTGCCAAAACGGCGGCAGGGAATGGATGGAATAAAACACGCCGCTCAAAAACGTCATGGGCGTGATGAGGAAATTTTGAAAAGACGACATCTGGTCGAACTTGTCGGCCCACAAGCCAGCAATCAAACCCAAAGTGCCCAGCATGGCGGCACCCAACAAGGCAAAGACCAAGATCCAAACAGGCCAAACCACGGTGAGCGGCGCAAACCAGACGGTGACCAGCAACACACCCGCACCCACGGCCAAGCCACGCACCACCGCCGCCAGCACATAAGCCGAGAACCAGCTGAGCGGCCCCAAGGGGGTGAGCAGGATAAACACCAAATTGCCCATCATCTTGCTTTGCACCATGGAGGACGAGCTGTTGGCGAACGCGTTTTGCAGGAGGCTCATCATGACCAAACCGGGCACCAAGAACGCGGTGTAGCTGACACTGTCATAGACCGTGATGCGACCTTCCAGCAAGTGTCCAAAAATCAACATGTACAAAAGTGCGGTCAACACCGGTGCGGCAATGGTTTGGGCGCTGACTTTCCAAAAGCGCAGCACCTCTTTGTAAAACAGCGCTTGCCAACCCCTCATGACGCAGCTCCCATGACATCCAAGAACACGTCTTCCAAATCGGCCTTGCGGATTTCCACGTCCTCGGCCACCAAGCCCGCTTGGCGAACCGCTGCGAGGTAGTTTTCAATTTGCACCGCATCGTTGGCAGGAAACTGCACGATGCGCCCGGTCACCCGGGCTTGCGACGCCAATTCGGGTGGCAATTGCG
>RFMX01000028.1 GCA_009927495.1 Betaproteobacteria bacterium | reverse complement strand
TCCACCGCTTCAAAGTAAATCACCACATGCCACCCCCAGGCTTGGATGCGCTGGGCTATTTCCATCAACTCGTCTTTGGGGGTGAAGTCCACCAAGCGTTTCACGAAGTTGAAGCGCACACCGCGCACACCAGCCTCGTGCATGTCTTGCAGCGCTTGGTCAGACACATCGCGCTTGACCGTGGCAACTCCTCTGGCTAGCCCTTTCGAGTGACGCAACGCGTCCACCATGGCGCTGTTGTCGGCACCGTGGCAAGTCGCCTGCACGATGACGTTCCTCTCAAAACCCAAATGGTCGCGCAAAGCAAACAACTGGTGTTTCGAAGCATCGCAAGGCGTGTACTTGCGCTCGGGTGCGTAGGGGAATTCAGCGCCTGGACCGAACACATGGCAGTGTGCATCCACAGCCCCAGCTGGCAAGACAAAGCGCGGCTTGGCGGGGCCGTCAAACCAATCGAGCCAACCGGGTGTTTTTTCAAAGGTGCCAGAGGTGGGTTTCATGACTTCAATCGATGTATTTCAAACCAGCCTTGGCCAGTGGTTCGCGCATGTTGTACATGTCCAAGCCCAACACACCCGAGGCCAGTTTGGCGCGCTTTTCGCCTTCCAATGATTCGCGTGCCGCAGCGGCATCAGCTACCTGTTGCGCGATGCTGGCAGGCACCACCACCACGCCATCGTCATCGGCCACGATGGCGTCGCCTGGGTTGACTGCTGCACCGGCGCAGACGATGGGCACATTCACTGACCCGACTGTGGCTTTGATCGTGCCTTTGGCGCTGATGGCACGGCTCCAAACCGGAAAGCCCATGGCTTCCAGTTCGACCACATCGCGCACACCTGCGTCGATGATGAGCGCACGAGCACCCCGCGCCATGAAAGAGGTGGCCAGCAGATCGCCAAAGTAACCATCGGTGCAGGGCGCGGTGATGGCCGCCACCACGATGTCACCCGGCTGAATTTGCTCGGCCACCACATGCATCATCCAGTTGTCACCCGGGTGCAGCAGCACGGTGACAGCCGTGCCCGAAACACGTGCGCCTTTGTAAATGGGCCGCATGATGGTGTGCATCAGTCCCAAGCGCCCCATGGCTTCGTGGACAGTGGCCACG
>RFMX01000029.1 GCA_009927495.1 Betaproteobacteria bacterium | reverse complement strand
CGCCCGTGTGCGCGCTATCGCACATAACTTGCCTTTGTTGATTCCCGGGGTGGGTACCCAAGGCGGCGACGCCAAGGCCACGGTGAAGGCTGGCTTGACCCCAACAGGCCCCATCATCGTCAACGCATCCCGTGCGGTGTTGTACGCTTCACAAGGGGCAGATTTCGCACAGGCGGCTCGTTTATCGGCGCTCTCCCTGAGGCATGAATTGCAAACATAAATAAAGATATTTGATAAATAAATAAGTTTCGATAAATATCGTTTTTTAAATTACTTTTATCACAAAAATTGTATGTCTATGACAGGTTAATACGCTATTCCCTGATATCAAGTATGGTTATGGCTTCAGAAAAGTGATGAGTCATGACAAACAGAGAGTGTCTTGTGCGCTATTTAGCCAGCGCCAGCAAGATCGAAGAAACGCACTACGAAACTTTGCCAGACAACGATGCTAAATCGTTATTGATGGCAGTAACAATAGCCCATCAAAAGGGGGCTCCATTGAACGTATCACAAGCCATGCAAATGCGCCGAATTGGTTCACCGGCCAAAAATCATCGAAAAATCAATGACTTGCTTTATGCAGGCATGATCGAATTGGCGCATGACGCGGGCAACCGCCGCACCAAGTTTTTGGTTCCCACACCTGCGGCGATGACGATTTTTGATGAGCTAGCGCTGGCCTTGGCGCAAGCCTGCAAGCTCAAATAAGCGCTTCAAGTAGCGCCCAGTCATGCTGTGCGGGTTGGCAGCCACCTCTTCGGGGTGCCCACCGCCACGACTTGGCCGCCGCCACTGCCGCCCTCGGGCCCCATGTCGATAACCCAATCGGCGGTTTTGATCACGTCCAAATTGTGCTCAATCACCACCATGGTGTTGCCCGCTTCCACCAGTTGCTGCAGCACTTTGAGCAACAAATCAATGTCGGCAAAATGCAAGCCGGTAGTGGGCTCGTCCAAGATGTAGAGAGTTCGTCCGGTGTCACGGCGCGACAACTCCAACGCCAGCTTCACCCGTTGAGCTTCGCCGCCTGAGAGCGTGGTCGCCGCTTGCCCCAAGCGGATGTAGCCCAAGCCCACATCCATCAAGGTTTGCAGCTTGCGCGCCAAGGCGGGCACAGCGCCGAAAAACGCCAAGGCGTCTTCCACCGTCATGTTCAAAATTTGCGCGATATTCTGACCCTTGTAAAGCACCTCCAAGGTCTCGCGGTTGTAGCGCTGACCGTTGCACACATCGCAAGGCACATAGACATCGGGCAAAAAGTGCATTTCCACTTTCACCATGCCGTCGCCTTGGCAGGCCTCGCAGCGGCCTCCCGCCACATTGAAGGAAAAACGACCTGCGCCATAACCGCGTTCACGTGCCATGGGCACCTCGGCCAGCAGTTCGCGCAGCGGCGTGAACAAGCCGGTGTACGTGGCGGGGTTGGAGCGGGGTGTGCGGCCAATCGGCGACTGGTCGACATTGATGACTTTGTCGAAGTTGTACAGGCCCAAGATGTCGTCGTGCGCCGCCGGTTCTTCATGGGCGCGGTGGATTTGCTTGGCCGCGGCCGCGTACAAGGTGTCGTTCACCAAGGTGGATTTGCCCGAACCCGACACGCCGGTGACGCAGGTGAGCAAGCCCACCGGAAACTCGACCGTGACGTTTTGCAGGTTGTGGCCGCTGGCGCCCACCACCGTCAACGACTGCTTGGCCGCACTGTGCACCACGCTGGGGGGCAGGCTGCCAAATACATTGGTCGCGGGTGCAGCAGCCGTCACGCTGCGACTGTGCTGAATTTGCCACGGGCGACGCTGGGCAGGCACCTCGATGCGCAATGCGCCCGACATATAGCGCCCGGTCAAGGACGCGGGATTGGCCTCGATTTCTGCCGCCGTGCCTTGCGCCATGACGCGACCGCCATGCACACCCGCACCCGGCCCCATGTCGATGCAATGGTCGGCAGCGCGGATCATGTCCTCGTCATGCTCGACCACCAACACGCTGTTGCCGATGTCGCGCAGGTGTTTCAAGGTGTCGATGAGCCGATCGTTGTCGCGCTGGTGCAAACCGATGCTGGGCTCGTCCAGCACATACATCACGCCAGTCAGGCCTGAACCAATTTGCGAGGCCAAACGGATGCGCTGCGCCTCGCCGCCCGACAAGGTGTCGGCGCTGCGCGACAGGCTCAGGTAGGTCAGGCCCACATCGTTCAAAAACTTCAGGCGGTTGGCAATTTCACGGATCACCTTCTCGCCAATGTCGGCCTTGTTGCCTTGCAGCGTCAAGTCTTGGAAATACGCCTGGCATTCGGCCAAGGTGATGTGGCTGACATCGTGCAAGGTGCGGGCTTGCAAGCCCTCGCCCAAACGCACATTGCGCGCCTCGACCCGCAGTCGGGTGCCTTGGCAGTCCAAACAAGGGCGGTGGCCGCGGTAGCGCGACAACTCTTCGCGCACCAGCGCCGAATCGGTGTCGTGGTAGCGGCGGGTCATGTTGGGCACGATGCCTTCAAA
>RFMX01000187.1 GCA_009927495.1 Betaproteobacteria bacterium | reverse complement strand
TTCTTTACCGTAACCAATGCGCTTGCCCACCATGAAGGCACCTACCAAGCCAGCCACCGCTGCATTGATGTGTACCACCGTGCCACCTGCGAAGTCGAGTGCGCCTTTGGCCCACAACCAGCCCGCAGCAGCGGTGACTTTCTCTAAAGAAGCAGCATCGCTGATCGCGTCAGGGCCGTCCCAATACCAAACCATGTGGGCCACTGGCAAGTAACTGAAGGTGAACCACAAAGCGCAGAACAACAGCACGGCAGAAAACTTGATGCGCTCAGCAAATGCCCCGACGATCAAGGCACAGGTGATGGCAGCAAACGTGGCTTGGAAGGCGGCGAATGTGAATTCAGGAATAACCACACCTTTGCTGAACGTCGCGGCGACCGAATCCACCGTGATGCCTTTGAAGAACAGCTTGTCAAACGAGCCAAAGAACGGGTTGCTAGCGGTAAATGCTACGGTGTAGCCGTACAACACCCACAGCACATAAATGAGCGAGGTCACCACAAACACTTGCATCAACACCGACAACATGTTTTTGGAGCGAACCAAGCCGCCGTAGAACAGTGCCAAGCCAGGAATGGTCATGAGAATGACCAAGACGGTTGCGATGGTCATCCATGCGGTGTCGCCTTTGTTGGGAACCAAGGCGGGGGCGGCAGCGGGAGCTTCAGCTGGTGCAGCGGCTACAGGGGCAGGTGCTGCGGCGGCGGCTTCAGCAGCAGGCTTGGCAGGTGCGTCTTCGGCCAGGCTCACACCGTGGGCAAAGACCAAACTCAGCCCCAAGGCTAAGGCGGCAATGATTTTTTTCATGATGGTTGTCCTAATCGTTGGTGTCAGATGGCAGCTATGCCGGTCTCGCCGGTGCGGATACGCACGACTTGTTCGAGCGGTGTAACGAAAATCTTGCCGTCACCGATCTTGCCGGTGCGTGCAGCGGTTTCGATGGCTTCAATAGCGCGGTCAACCAAATCAGCGCCTACAGCGGCTTCAATCTTGACCTTGGGTAGAAAGTCCACCACGTATTCCGCGCCGCGGTAGAGCTCGGTGTGACCCTTTTGGCGACCGAATCCTTTGACCTCGGTCACAGTGATGCCCTGTACGCCGATGGCCGACAAGGCTTCGCGGACCTCGTCGAGCTTGAACGGTTTGATGATGGCCGTAATCAATTTCATGGTTTCTCCTGTTCAGTGGAACTGCGAAATATCCGCAGTGGAACTCACACTTAGCAGGCTTTGTGCCAAGCACACTTGAAGCTGTTTGGG
>RFMX01000030.1 GCA_009927495.1 Betaproteobacteria bacterium | reverse complement strand
AGTTAAGCAACGAAGAGCTGATCCAAGAGAAATACCAAGGCATCCGCCCTGCACCCGGCTACCCCGCCTGCCCCGACCACAGCGTGAAACGCGCCATGTTCGAGCTGCTGCAATGCCAAGACATCGGCATGGGCCTGACCGACAGCATGGCCATGACGCCTGCGGCGAGTGTGAGCGGTTTTTACCTCGCCCACCCCGAGGCCAAGTACTTCAACGTGGGCCGCATTGGCGACGACCAAGTGCACGATTTGGCCCAGCGCCAAGGCGTGGCGGAGAAGGATTTGCAGCGCTTGCTCGCGCCTAACCTCTAAAGCCCTAGATTGCTTCGCTGCGCTCGCAATGACGCTTCCCGCAATGACACATTTCGCAATGACGATGCCGGCAAACGCAACAAAGCCCGCCTAAGCGGGCTTCCTGTTCCAACCTGAAACTAAGGCTTAACGGTGGTAAGCCGTTTCGCCGTGGCTGGAAATATCAAGACCTTCGCGCTCTTCTTCTTCGCTGACACGCAGACCAACCACGAGGTCAACCAGCTTGTAAGCAATCACAGACACCACGCCAGACCATACGATGGTGGTGACGACAGCTTGCAATTGAATCCACACTTGTCCGCCGATGGCGTAGTCGGGGTTGACCGCATTGGCCACATAGTCGTAGACGCCGGTGCCACCCAATGAGGGAGAGGCAAACACGCCGGTCAACAAAGCGCCGACGATACCGCCCACACCATGCACACCGAACACGTCCAAGGTGTCATCCGCGCCCAACATGCGCTTTAAGCCATTGACGCCCCACAGACACAAAATGCCTGCGACCAAGCCGATGACGATGGCACCCATGGGGCCGACAAATCCACAAGCAGGCGTGATGGCAACCAAACCAGCCACAGCACCGGAGGCGGCACCCAGCATAGAAGCTTTGCCTTTGGCAACGGCTTCACCGGCAATCCACGCCAAGGTGGCAGCGGCAGTCGCCACCAAGGTGTTGACGAAGGCGAGAGCGGTCAAACCATTGGCTTCCAAGTTGGAGCCTGCATTGAAACCAAACCAGCCTACCCACAACAGAGCGGCACC
>RFMX01000213.1 GCA_009927495.1 Betaproteobacteria bacterium | reverse complement strand
ACCATCTGCAGGCATCCCCGAGTTGCGCCAAGCTGCAGCAGACTATTTTTCTCGCACCCGTGGCATTCAGGTTGATGCCGATGACGTGGTGGTGGGTGCGGGTGCCAAGCCCTTCATCGGCTACACGATTCAATCGGTCACCGACTACGGTGCAGGTGACGAAGTCATCTACCCCGTGCCAGGTTTTCCCATCTACGACTCGCAAATCAAAGCCAATGGCGCGGTGGGTGTACCTATTTACCTGCGTGAGTCACGCAACTTCGGCTTCGACCCGCAAGAACTGGCTGACAAGATCACGCCAAAAACCAAGCTGTTGATTCTGAATTCTCCGCAAAACCCTACCGGCGGCATCATCCCGAAGACGGACTTGGAAGCGATCGCTGAGATTTTGCGCAAGCACCCGCAGGTGTGGGTGTTCGCCGATGAAATTTACGGTCAATTGGTCTATGACGGGGAGTTCAACTCCATCGCTTCTTTGCCTGGTATGCAAGAGCGCACCATCATCTCCGATGGTTGCTCTAAAACATGGGCCATGACTGGCTGGCGCTTGGGCTTTACCGCCAACAAAAAGTTGGCTCCTTACTTCACTAACTGGATCACCAACACCGAGTCGTGTGCCTCGCACATCACACAGTGGGCGGGTGTGGCGGCCTTGACTGGACCGCAAGACGATGCCCACCACATGCGTGAGGTGTTTTTGAAGCGCCGTCACCTGATTGTCAGTTTGCTCAACCAACTCCCTGGCGTGAAATGCCAAAGCCCAGGCGGTGCGTTTTATGCATGGCCCAATGTCACCGAGGCTTGTCGCATGACACGTTGCGCTGACTCCGAGGAGTTTCGCAAGCGTTTGTTGCTTGAGGCGGGTGTGGCCGTGTTGGCTGATATCCACTTTGGGCATCGTGTGCCGGGTGACGGCCAGCATATTCGCTTTAGCTATGCGGCGTCTGATGAAGCTATCCATGCCGGCTTGCAGCGCATGGGTGACTTCATCAAGAAAAACAGCGTTTAAGCCGCGTTCATGTTCTGCTCACTGGTGCCGATGTATTGAGGGTCAAGAGGTTCGCAAGGAACGTCTACCCACTTTGAAGGCACCAGCATGGGCTACCTGATTTCGTTTTTACTCGGCATTTTTGTGGCGACCGTGGGTGTCAGCGGTGCTGCTTCGGTGCTGGATAAAGCGGTGAAAACCACTCAGACTTATATGCAAGAGTCGGTTAAATAGGCTCTTTGTCGCTGGGTGTGACGCTGGACTTCATGTGTTCCAGCAAAAAGTGTGTGACGCTTTCCTCAGCAGTGCCTTTCCACCATATTGATTCTCGCCAAGCCGTGAGGTCAATCATGGCTGACGCTAGAAGCAATACAAACACCCCTGACACCATGCCAAAGACGCCGCCCAAGGTGCGGTGCGCAGGTTGTGGCCCGCTGCGGGTAAACAATTTGCGGTGCAAGACCACCGCTTGGTGACCAATGAACAAGGTAATGATCAATGCGATGAGTGCGCCCATATCGTCGCGCAGCGCTTCACCTGGGCCGCCAAGGGGCAACCAAGCGCCGATAGAGGGACCCAGCTTGACGACAGCCACAAATGCCGCCACAAAACCCAACATAGACAGGGCTTGGGGCAACCAGCCCCGGTAAGCGCCAATGCCAATGGAACAAAGAATGGTTATCAAAAACAAACCATCTAAAAAACTCAAGTCCCACATTTATACTGATTTCACAAAAGAGTTCAAAACGAGCTATATCGTTATGGTCCATCTTAAGCGAAAAATAATAATTGATTAAAAAATCAACAATATCAACGAATGATGTTCTTAAGAAGCTTGTCGGGGTCCATGTTCATCGCCCCTTCAAACGTTGTGGAAAATTGTTTAGCCGCGCGCATGAGCATTCGTGTGGGAACGCCTTTGGCATAAGAAATGGGGTGACGCGCAAAGAGCACCGGCCCCTTGGCGCTCTGGCGTACTTGAAATTTTTGGTGGGTGAATTTTTCATTCACTTGGTTGCAAAACGCCTCCACAGTTGCCAAAGGGGTGTCCACACTGGTGGAGAAACCTTGGCCAATGAAGATCAGTTGTTTGGTGTCGTTGGCTACCCGCGTCCAAAAGGGATACATAAAACCACGCGAACCGTAAACATCGCCATTTTTTTCCAATCGAGCATCTGTGCGGTTGGCGTTGTAGAGGTCGCAGACCAATTGGTTGGTCACCTCTAAAGGTTTCCACACCTTGATGTTTTCATCTGCCATTTGGGCTCGGGATTCCTCAAACAACTCCAGCAACTTGGCGGACAGCAAAGGTATTTGCGATTTGAGGTAGCCGCCAGAGCGCAAGGAGGTTTGCAAAGTGATTTGCAACTCGTCAAATTGGGGTGCCTTGATTTGAATGGCCGAGGGTGAGGTCTGGGAAAAAGTCTCCCTGAAATAGCGATCAGGCTTGGGCATGAAAAAATCTTGGTAAAGCTCGATATCTTTGACGAGCTTTTCTATCGTCATGCCAAAGAAAAAGTGGCGCAGATCTTTTTGTTCCATGACGTTGTCATAGAACAATTTGATGGCATCGACCAATTTTTCTTTGCTCTCGGGCGTGTCCATGAGTTGCATGAGGTAACTTTCTTCAAAAATTACAGTTTTGTAATTGTTATGATTCTATAAAATTCGGCAGGTAAAAAACTGTTGTACGTGATCAGTATCGTCCCTAAAAGGGGAAGTTTGAATCATTTTTTATGCTTTTTTTGATAGGTTTGATGATGGTCAAAAGAAATGCGGCTTTCTTTATTTTTTTGTTGGGAATATTTGGCTTTGTTTGGGCAGACATGTCCGAGTGCGCCAAGATTAGCGATAAGGACAAAAAAAACTATTGTTTAGGCACCTATTCCGCCAGTGGTACCTATTGCGACAAGATCAAAAACGGCGAACTCAAACGAGATTGCATGTTCAAAGCCATCCGTGTGCAGCGTGATATCGCTTGGAAACCGACCAAGCCTGCCCCCAAAACTGAGGAGTAATTGATTTCTAACGCACATTCCCCCGTTGTGTTGGTGCATGGTGCTTGGCATGGTGCATGGTGCTGGCGCAAGTTGGTCCCTTTGCTAGTGGATGAAGGTTTAGAGGTTTTTACCCCTACCCAAACTGGTGTGGGAGAAAAGGCTGATTTGCTCTCGAAAGACATCAGTCTAGAGACCTTTATTCAAGACATCACTGACTTCCTCACCGAGAGAGATCTGCAAAACGTGGTTCTGGTAGGTCACAGCTTTGCCGGCATCAGCATCAGCGGTGTAGCTGACAGAATGCCTGAGCGAATCAGCCGTTTGGTTTACCTCGATGCCTTGTTGCTGCAAAACGATCAAAGCGTGTTTGACATCATCCCGCCCGATATGGTTCAAGCCAGACGCGAACTGGCTGAGCAGTCCTCGGGTGGTGTTTCGCTGCCCGCGCCAGAGCCATCAGTGTTTGGCGTGACTGATGCTGAGGATGTTCAATGGGTGAAAAGCCAATGCACCCCTCACCCTTTGTCTACCTATGAAAGCAAGATCAAGTTGACCTATGGCTTGGGTAATGGCTTGCCTGCGACCTACATCGCGGTGCTCCCTCATTACCAATCGACCACCTCTTCGCGCAACTATGCCAAGGCCCGTTCTGATTGGCAGTATGTGGAGATGCAGGCAGGCCACGATGCCATGGTCACCTCGCCACAAGCGTTGTGCGAACTGATCGCACCTTTGGCAAAAGCGCAACCGGTGCGTGTGCTATCGATGGAAGACCGTGTCTTGAAGTTCATCGAAGGTCATAACCGACAGATTTGGATAGGTATTGCGGTGGTGGTTGCATTGGTGGTGTTGTTCAAATAAACAGGGCTACGACCTATTTGAATAAGTTGCTCACAATTGTCCTCATGAGATGGATGCTATTGATGCAAAGCTGACATCGCCAAAGTCAAAAGCTTGCCGCTCACACCTGAAAATGATCTGCCACCTCAGATAGATACCTGATTGTCCAAGGCTGGGGTGAGTGGTGCGTCCAAGGATGGTCTTGTGGATTGATCCACACCGTATGCAAACCCGCCTCTCGCGCACCCCAAGCATCGGTATGGGCATCGTCGCCTATATGCAGGACTTGGTTGGCGTCTAGCGCCAAATACGAGGTGGCTGCTTGGTAAATTTTGGGGTCCGGTTTAGCAACGCCCACTTCATGTGCATTGAAGGCTGCGTGAAAGTAGGGGGCAGCAGGCGTGACAAATACATCTGCCGTGCCATTAGAAATCGCCACCAAGCGAAACTTGGAAGATAGGCGAACCAAAGCCTCTTTGATTCCTTCATAAAGCGTGACACGTTGCCTTGCAGTATCAAAAACTGCATATGCAGCGTTGGCTAATTGAGGGTCGTCTCCCGCTTGACGCATGGTTTCGCGAATCACCTCACGCCGTAAGAAACCCAAGTCATGCACTTTTGAGCTGTGTTTTGCCAGCACGCTTTGTCGGATCGCATCTTTGACTTCAGTTCTCTGGGATAAATGTGCAGTTTTAGGCGTGTTGACAAGTAGCCATTGGAGTAAATCTTGCTCTGCACCTTTTATGGTGGGTGCGACTGGCCACAGAGTGTCGTCGAGGTCTAAGGTAATTGCTTGGATGTGGGAGGGTTTTGGCATGCGCATTTGAAAAAGTTTAATATCCAAATCAGGCCAACAGGAGCAGTCATGAAAGAAACCAGTTTTGGCAGGTTTGAGCAGTCCTTCATGTTTCACATGATTCGGGACTTCTTCTTGCTCTTGATTGTGGTGGCTGGACTGGAACTGGCTATTCGCTACGCGGTAGTCGTCTATGACTTTAAAAGCAATGAACCTCAGCGAGTTGAGCGTGCAGCACAGCAACTGGCTGGCGATATCAAATCAATCATGCTGAACTCTGGTGGACCTACTGCTGCGCAAACTGTCTACCCCATTTTGAATCGTAACTACGAAAGCTTAGGTTTATCAATTGCAGTCGTACCTTCAGACATTACTGTTGAGTCTATCAAGCAATCCTTTAAGTTAACTCCTATGGGCTTGAGACAGCGCTGGCCCGATGGAGATAACAGCGAATCGTCCGTTCAACTTAAAGCTGAGCAGTTTTGTCTGGGCTGTCATGTCAAGGCAAAAGTGGGTGACGTGCTGGGAACTGTGACTGTGAGAAGCTATTTGTCTCGTAAAGAGGCTACTTGGTGGCAAGAGGTTCGCGTCACTGCCAGCGCTTTAAGCATCAAAATTGTCATACACACCATTGTGCTGTTTTTTCTTCTCAAAGTTCGTATGGAGCCCTTATTGGCACTGCGCACAACAGCAGCTTCATTGGCAAAAGGGGTGATGAACTTGTCGCCTCGTACCAAAGTCAATTCAAACGATGAATTTGGTGAGTTGGCGCAGGACATCAATCATTTTTTAGATCGAGTCAAGCAAATCGTTCACGATCTGGATGGCATTCTCAGCGAGGTGGTCGCTGTGGGCTCTCGCCTGGGTGTTCTCAACCGTCACCTAGAGCAGCAATTGGACGGAATGCGAGACGATACATTTCAAAACAGTTGGAATGAAAGTCAACGAAACCTGTCATTGCAAGTTGTTGCTGCTCGTGAAGCGGGTGCATTTGAAGTATTGGTCCAAACTTTAGATACTTTGTCTCAGTCTTCTGAACGAGGCGACGAGCTTGCTCCTTTGCGTGCCCAGTTGACTAAATTACAAAGTAGTTTCACGTCTATCACCCATGCCGTCCAAAACGCATCACCTTCACCTGAGCTCGCCCAGGCGCAGGCAGCCCAGTACCAAGCTTTGTCTTTGTCCCTGAGAGAAATGGCTTTGCTAGAAGCCAGTATGCAAAAAGTGGCTGAGTCAGGTCAGCAAGTTATCCATCGGTTAGCAAAGGGTAGAACCGATGTATGAAATCTTTACACGCCATAAATTACCGTCCTGATATTGACGGATTGCGTGCTGTTGCTGTACTGACAGTCATTGCATTTCATGCTTTTCCTGAATGGGTTGCAGGCGGCTTTGTTGGTGTAGATATTTTTTTTGTGATCTCAGGGTTTTTGATTACCAAGCTTATACAAGATGGTCTCCATAAACACAATTTCAGTATCAGTGTTTTTTACGCAAGCAGAGTAAGACGTCTTTTCCCTTCTCTGATTTTGGTGTTAGTGGCCTGTCAAATATTTGGATGGTTCGCTTTGCTGGCTGACGAATACAAATTACTGGGTAAGCACATAACCGCCACTGCATTGTTTATTCCCAATTGGGTTATTTGGAGCGAGAGTGGTTACTTTGATTACGCCGCCAACACAAAACCATTGCTGCATCTTTGGAGTCTGGGGGTGGAGGAGCAGTTTTATTTATTTTGGCCTTTGACATTGTGCTTGGTAGTCAAGTACAAATTAAATGCAATCCGGATAACTTCCATCCTTTTGTTGGGCTCTTTGCTTTTGAACCTGTTGATGATTGAAAAATTTGCATCTGCAACATTCTTCTTGCCCTTCACCCGTGTGTGGGAGCTTCTATCAGGAAGTGTGTTGGCTTTGTTGACACATGCAAACTTGATGGGATTGAACCCCAGAAGAGCCCAGTTCGAAAAGTACAAATGGATAAGGCACGGACTCTCTTTTTTAGGCTTGTTGCTGTTGATTACAAGCTTATTTTTTATTGATCAAGACACGCGCTTTCCAGGTGCTTGGGCGATATTGCCTGTGCTTGGCACTTTGCTGATCATTCTGGCTGGAAATACATCATGGTTTAACCAATCGCTTCTGTCTAGCCGAATACTGGTTGGCATTGGCTTGATAAGTTACCCCTTGTATTTATGGCATTGGCCACTGTTGTCATTTGCAAGAATTCTTGAACAAAGTCAGCCACATTGGCAAATTCGTATTTCATGCATTGCCATTGCATTTGTGTTGTCTTTGTTGACCTACTACTTTATTGAGCGGCCAATGCGTTTTGGCCAAAATCTCAGAGCTAAAACTTACGCTCTGATCACACTGCTATTGATCACAGCAAGCTTGGGATTGACTACCTATCTATCGAATGGATTCAAGTCAAGATTTTCCAATCAGTTGATCGAAAAACAAATCGGCGACCTTGCATTCAATATTCCGACCAGTATGGATTGGTATTGCCGCGAAGCAGGCAACGAAGGTCCCCGCTGCCTTTCAAGTGGTCCCGACCCTTCGACTGTGGTTATGGGGGATAGCCATGCGCTGACCATTTACGCTGGTCTGGTTGAGCGTTTTAAAGCCAAAGGTCAGACCGTGGGTCTTTATGGTGGAAGCGATGGATGTGCGCCATTGCTAAATGTCGTCATCCAAGACCTCGCTGGAGACACCAGAAACTGTTTACAAAAAGGTACGCAAGCTCTTATGAGAGTGATCAAGGACCCTGCCATCAAGGAAGTCATTCTGACAAGCAGGGGGCCCATGTACACAACGGGCAAAGGTTTTGGAGAGGTAGAGTCAACACAATTCGGTAGCTGGGTTCTGCACTTTGATGACGAAGACAGGCAGCTGCGAAACAATGAAGAGGTTTTTATGAGGGGCTTGTCAAATACCTTGGATGCTTTGTTGGCTGCAGATAAAAAAGTAACTTTTTTGCATGATGTGCCAGAGCTTGGTTTTGATATCAGAAGCTGTTTTTCATTCAGGCCTTTTGTCATTACCCCTAAGGCGATGGACCCTTGTGCAGTTAGGAAAAGTGATTTTCTGGCTAGAACCAAAATGCACAGGGCTGGTGTAGATCGGATACTCTCAGAGAGACCAGAAATCAAAGTTATCGACTTAGCCCAAGCTTTGTGCGATGAAGAATGGTGTTACGGCTCAAAGAACGGTGTCTTGTTTTATATAGATGATGATCACCTTAGCCTCAAAGGTGCTGAATATGTCGTTAAACAACTATGGGATGATTTTTGACTCACAATAGATGAGAAAAATTAATCCTTGGAGGACGTCATTGCAAAAAGACATTATTTCTCGTCGACATATTTTGCAGCGCTATGGACGCCTTGCAATTTCTTTCGGTTTAATTGCACCTGCCATAGTCACTAGCCGTAAGTCATTAGCGCAGCAGTCGGCGAATCCTTTGTGCGAAAAACAAACGCCCCCCCAGATGCAAGGGCCCTTCTTTATGCCCCTCTCACCGGCGCGTGTTTCTCTTATAGAACCCAAAATGAAATCGCCTCGCATGCGATTAATGGGTCGTGTTGTGGATACAGCATGTAGACCTATGCCTGGTTCCTATCCTGAAAGAACACCTCACTTGCATGTCAAAGTTCAGCGCAAGGGCGGCCAAGTACTCACCACTCAGCTGTACCTACCCAATCACCCCGGTAACGCGCAAGATTTTCTTTTTGATCCAAGGTTGTCATTGGTGTCAAAAGGGCAGGATTTCCAATGGCAATTTGTTTTGCCAAGTTGATGGCATCAAGCGTGACACAAGCAATAGTGCAAATAGCTGCTACCCAGTGTGATTTAGTTAGGATAGCACTATGACGTCCTTGGAATTAATGCTTTTATACCTGTTGGCTGCCGTGTTGGGGGTTGTGGGCTGTCGTCTACTGAAGCTACCGCCTATGTTGGGTTATTTACTTGTCGGCGTCTTGATTGGACCGAATGCCCTGGCCTTGGCGCAAAACTCCGAAAGCATTCGCCATTTGGCCGAGTTTGGTGTGGTCTTTCTGATGTTTGTCATTGGATTGGAATTCAATTTACCCAAGCTGAAGTCCATGCAAAAGCATGTATTTGGATTGGGTGTACTCCAGGTCGTGATGACTATTGCTTTTTTAACAATGGGCTCTTTGCTTCTAAACAGCATCGCGCCCACTTTGTGGCAAATGAAGTGGCAGACGGCGCTGGCTTTGTCGGGTGCTTTGGCCATGAGCAGCACCGCAATTGTGATCAAGATGATGTCTGACAGTTTGGAGCTGGATACCGAGCATGGCAAGCGTGTGGTTGGCGTGTTGCTCTTTCAAGATTTGGCGGTCGTGCCATTGTTGGTTCTGATTCCTGCTCTGAATGCGCCTGCGGAGGAATTGTTACCTGCTTTGTTAGTGGCTGCGCTCAAAGCAGCAGCATTGATTACCTTGTTGTTAATCGGTGGTCAAAGACTGATGCGTTGGTGGCTGCTGTTGGTGGCTCGGCGTCAAAGCGAAGAGCTTTTTGTGATGAACGTCTTGTTGATCACATTGAGCTTGGCATGGCTTACCGAGCTTGCTGGACTTAGCTTGGCGCTGGGGGCTTTTGTAGCCGGCATGTTGATTTCCGAAACTGAATTCAAACACCGGGTTGAGATGGACATCAAGCCGTTTCACGATATCTTGCTTGGACTGTTTTTCATCACCATTGGAATGATGCTTGATTGGCGAATTATTTGGGATCGATGGGCCTTCGTATTGTTTTTGTTCACAGTGCCTGTTCTTTTTAAATTTGTACTTATTGCGGTAGTGACTCGAATGAGTGGTGCCAGTGAAGGTATTTCTTTACGCACTGGTTTGTATTTAGCGCAGGCAGGAGAGTTCGGTTTTGTGCTGCTCACACTGGGTAGTCAAAATCAATTGATCCCTGCAGACTGGCTCAACCCTGTGCTGGCCAGCATGGTGCTTTCCATGTTGGCTACGCCTTTCATCATCATGAACGCCAACGAATGGGTGATGAAATGGTCTTCTAGCGATTGGTTGCAGCAATCGCTAGGAATGACCCAAATTGCGCAAAAAAGCATGGATATCGAAAAGCACATCATCATTTGTGGGTATGGGCGGTGTGGCCAAAACTTAGCCAAGCTATTGCAGACGCAAAACGTTCCTTATATGGCCCTTGATTTGGATCCAGACCGAATCAGTCGAGCACAATCCCACGGAGAAAAGGTTGTTTATGGCGATGCAGCACGTTTGCAGTCGCTCATGGCGGTGGGGTTGGTGCGTGCCACTGCCGTGGTCGTCACTTATTTAGAAAATGCGTCTGCTATGCGTGTGCTTGCGCTCACCAAAGAGCATGCCCCACATGTGCCGGTTATTGTCAGAACACAAGATGATGTGGACTTGGAAAAACTTCAGGCAGCAGGAGCTGCAGAAGTGGTGCCAGAAACGATTGAAGGATCTTTGATGCTGGCGACGCACGCACTTTCTTTAGTAGGTGTCCCAATGAAGCGTGTTATTCGCATGGTTCAAGAGCAAAGAAACAAGCGTTACGCCTTGCTGAAAGACTTTGATCGCGGTAGCGATGTAGAAGATTGATCAGGGTGGAGACTTATCAAAGTGACCCCCCAACCCTGAGTAGCAATTCTAAAAAACATTAAATTATTTAGCGTCTGTGACGTTGTTGAAGGCCAATTGGTTACCGCAGGCATTGCTTGCAATCTTCAAGTCATGATCAATGACAGGCTTGTAAAACGACATTGACTGATTTTTTGAGATTTTGTCACCCAAGGGTACTGAGTCATAGCCCACCAGAATTTGAAATCCTGACATGGCCATCGTTTGGTTGGTGCAATTAACAACGTAGTCGATTTGCTGGACACCGCTTTTGCCCATGTCATGAAACTCACGGACATTTGCCAAACCGTTAGATTTGTAAGCTGCGTAAGACCAAGTTTTGTCGTTGCTGGCCAGCAAAATGTCTGGGTCTTTGTCAAATGATGCTGCTGCAGTACCAGTTGCGGCGTGCGAAAGGCTTGATACGACCAAACAGGCAAGCAATGTTGATAATTTGTTCATTTGAAACTCCTTGGATGGTTAATTAAAATTCAATAGACAAATCTTAGCACATGAATAGGTTTTGCAATGAAATAAATTGGACAAAATGTGAATGAATTGCTTTAATTGGCAAATAACCATTCAAAATATAAACAAAAAATGAAAAATATCGATTCAAAACTTCAACAAAGTTCGTGTTTTAAATCAACAAGCTCAAAATAAGCGTCTTCCAATGTCACTGGATCAACACTTACAGCACGGACCTTTGAGCCATCAAGCGCGTCAACGACCTCTCTCAAACTCATGGACTGGGGTAGCAAAAGACTCAACTTTCCGGCATGTTGACGAACTGGCCAGCCCAGATCAGATGCCTTTTGGATGACTGCTTGGGGGTCATCCGATTGCACCTTGACCACAGCTTGTCCGGGCACGCGGGATATCAAGTCAGGTACGCTGCCCTCGGCCGCGACCTTACCGCCTCGCATCAGCGCGACCCGATTGCACAGCCTCTGAGCCTCGGAGAGATGATGAGTGGTTAACAAGATGGTTGCGCCGCTGTCACGCAAACTTTCCATCAAACTCCAAAGATCCATTCGCGCCTCTACGTCAACTGCGACAGTTGGTTCATCAAGCACCAGCAACTCGGGGCGGTGTACAAGAGCGACAGCGAGGCTCAATCGCTGTTGCCAGCCACCCGACAACAACCCGGCGCGGGTGCTTGCGTAAGGAGTTAAGTTGAATCTCTCCATGAGTTCAGCCACCCGTGCATTGCGCTGCGCAGCTGGCACACCATAAAGTCGGGCAAAAAAATGCATGTTCTCTTGGGGAAATAGGTCAGGGTACAGCGCAGTTTCTTGCGCGCAGTAGCCGATAAGAGTCCGTGCATATGCGCTTTGCTCCATCATTGGCTGACCCATCAGCTGAACCTGCCCAGCATCGGCTTGCAGCAGTTGGCAAATGATATTGAGTACCGTGGACTTGCCACACCCGTTAGGGCCCAGCAGACCTACAACTTCTCCACGCGCTACCTGCAGGCTAAAGCCCGTCAGCACTTGCTGTTCGCCGAACCGCTTGAACAAGCCATCGATCTGCAAGGCAACAGTCATACTTTTTGATCTGCTATGGGTAAATGCCGATAGGATCTCAAGCCGAGAGCGAGTGAGAAGGCACAGAATACAAATAGAAAGACAAGCTCGAAACGTAGTTCGGCAAAACCTAAGTTGTATGCAGCCACGCCTTTAAAAGCCTGATTCATATGCAGCATGGGGGTTAGCTGCGCTACAGCCTGCATGGCAGCGGGCATGATTTCAAATGGGAAAAAGGTACCACCGAGCACCAACAAAGGCACACCGATAGCCGACAAAGCCACTACCACCTCTTCACTGCGCCGTGCAAAGCGAGCGCCCAAAAAGAAGCCCATGCCGACGTAGGCAAAAACAGACAGCAGCAAAATCAAGCCGCCTAAAAATAAGCTGCCGTGGTATCGCGCACCGATGAACCAGGCGATGCTGTAGAGCATGATCACTTGCAAGCTTGCCAATACCAACTGTGCAAGCACCACACCAAAAAAGTAAGCTGCAGGGTGCAGTGGTGAAGCCAGCAGGCGGCGTAGCGTACGGCGTTCGCGTTCTGCGGCGATGATGGAGACCGTGCCGCCCAGACAACTAAAGAACAGTGCTGCACCTATCAGAATGCCGGCAGCAGCGGCATCTAAGCCTGCACGCATATTGGCGTTGTTCGCATAGACCAAGCCAAACAGCAGCATCATGGCTGCTGGAAAAACCACCCAAAATATCAATCCCCTACGTTGTCGCCACTGCTCCAACAGTAATCGCTGAGAAACGGCCAGGGTCTGGTCAAAGAACAAACCGTAAGGGCTCATCCCCTTCATCGCCTGAAAGTGGACAAATCCGGTAGCACTGTTTCCAACGCTTTGGCTGACATCAATACACCTGGAATACCCGCGCCAGGGTGTGTGCTGGCACCCACCATGAACAGGTCTTTGACATCTTCGCTTCGGTTGTGCGGTCTAAACCATGCGCTTTGCAGCAGCAGTGGCTCTAGACCGAATGCTGCGCCTTTGAAAGACAACAAATTGTCCTGAAAGTCTTGCGGTGTCGTCATAAAAGAGACGGTTAAGTGCTCGCGAAGCCCTGGCAGCACGGTTTTCTCCAGTGCCTCGGCAATGGCCAATCGGTAGGGCTCTGCTTGCTCGGCCCAGTTGGTGCCGCTTTGCAGGTGGGGGACCGGCGACAGCACATAAAAGGTATCGCAGCCAGCAGGTGCCATGGCCGGATCGGTCGCTGTGGGGCGGTGCAGGTAAAGGCTGAAATCATCAGCCAGGTGGTGGCGCTTGAAAATGTCTTTCAGCAAGCCCTCGTAACGTGGCCCGAGCAACATCATGTGGTGAGGTACATCTTCGTAGCGCTTGTTGGTGCCGAAGTACCAAACGAACAAACTCATCGAATATTTGCCGGCCTCAACTTTGGCGTTGCTCCAGACCTTGCGGTGTTTGGCGTCGATCAGGTTCTTGTAAGTCCAGGAGGTATCCGCATTACAAACCACAATATCAGCGGGCAGCGTCTCACCATTGGCCAGCGTCACGCCTGTGGCGCGACCATCGGTGACTTCGATACGTCGGACTTCAGCGCCTGTGCGCAAACTGCCCCCCATGCCCTCAATCAAACTAACCAAGCCGTTGACCAAAGTTCCTGTGCCGCCCATGGCCCAGTGCACGCCATAGCGCCGCTCCAAGGCGTTGATGAGCGAATACACGCAGGTGACAGAAAACGGATTACCGCCAATCAGTAACGACTGCAGACTCATGGCTTGGCGCAGTTTAGGGTGCTTAAGATGGCTGGCAACCATGGCATGCAAGCTGCGCCATCCTTTCATGCGGACCATGGAGGGAATTGCTTTTAGCAAGTCGCCTGTGCTATCGAAAGCATGGCAACCGAGGGATTCAAAACCCAATTGGTAGCAAGTGTCTGCCTCTTGCATAAAAGCGGTGTAGCCAGGCCCTGCCGTCGAATCGATACGCAGAACCTCGGAGCGCATGCACTCGGGGTCGCCGCTGTAATCGAAGTGGTCCCCATCTGCGAAGCGGACCCGGTAAAAGGGATCTATCAGACGCAGATCTACGTCGTCAGTCAGCTTTCGCCCAGCCAGTGCCCACAACTCCTCCAATAAGAAAGGCACAGTGATGATGGTTGGACCTGCATCAAAGGTGTAACCGTCTACATGGTGCACTCTGGCGCGACCACCAGGCACATCCAGTTTTTCTAGCACCTGAACCCTCCACCCCTTGGCCGCGAGTCGTACCGCGGCAGCTAAACCTCCAAAACCGCTGCCAATCACCAGTGCAATGGGGGCATCTTTGTTTGGACTCTCAGTGTGCTGTGCTGCGGATTTGGTTTCCATTAACATGGATGAATGGTTCCTCAATGAGAGCGTCTAAACAAAATAGTGTTGGCGCCGATGGGATCTTGACCAGGGGCTTGTGCTGGCTTGATTGCTGCTAGCTACTCACAACTATACAGATATGTTTGCTTCTTTTCCTTTTTGATCTGCATTTACCGTTTGGTTAGATTTGCACTCATCGCTGTCATTTTGCACGCGAAACCATACACTGCGCATCTCCATAAGGCATGGGGTTTAGCTTGTATTTTGAATAGTTGAAAAAGAGCAATGAATTCTTCGCGAGTCAAGCCGCTTAGTTTGGCTAATTTCTTGTATGTACGAATAGAATGAAGTCCACAGGAAATTTGATCAGACCGGTTCAAGTGTTTCTGTTGTTCTTGCCAAGTGTGTTCTCTTCTTTGCGAGAAGTAGATGCGCCCCATCATCGCCTGCAGTAACTTGGAAATAG
>RFMX01000305.1 GCA_009927495.1 Betaproteobacteria bacterium | reverse complement strand
GTGTAGCCATGCTTGCCCTGTTGAATGGCTGCTATGCCGGCATCTTGAATATGCTGGGGCGTGGCAAAGTCGGGCTGACCAATGCAAAACGAGATGATGTTGCGGCCTTCTCGAATCAGCTTGTTGACCTCGGCCAACACCACGAAGGCGTTTTCAGTGCCTAAACCTAAAGTACGTTGACTTAAATCAGCCATGCTCAGACGCCTTCGATGATGCGCATGTCCCGCACCACTGCGTTGTTGCCCAAAGCGACCAAGGCCTCTTGGTAGCCAGGGCTGTCGTACACCTTCATGGCGGTGGCCAAGTCGGCGAACTCGATCAGCACAGTGCGTTCCATCTTGCCGTGTTCCTTCACAGCGGCGGGCATGCCACGGGCTAAAAACGTGCCACCAGCGGCTTGAATAGCAGGCAATGCCAACTTGGCATAGGCGGCGACAGCATCGGCATCTTTGATTTCATGGTAGATGCTTAACAAATAGGCTTTTGGCATAGTGAAGTCCTTGAAAGAATGACATACAGTTTAGAGCCAAAGTCCCTCAGGGTTGACCCCATGTTGTCAGCGAGAATCAAGCCATGAACTGGCTGATCAAAATCTTTTTCCTATTGATAGCAATCATGTTGCTATCGGCGGTTCTGATGTTTTCCTTGCTGGGCTTGCTGCTGAGCCTGCTGCGCTGGTTGATCACAGGACAAAAGCCGCAAATGGCGGTGATTTTCAGCAGCTACCGTCAATGGCAAAAGCAAGCAACGCAACACATGCGCAGACGCCAACCGGACGAGGATATCATCGAAGCAGAGGTACGCGAAGTGCCTAGCCAGCGCTTGGAAGACAAGCGCTGATCAGCTGAGTCGAAGCCGCCAAGCCCAAGCCGCCAAGGCCAACCAAGCGGCCACAAATGCCATGCCCCCATAAGGCGTGAAAGCTCTGAAAACGGTAATGCCGGCAAGGTGAATTAGGCAAATATTGAGGCTGAACATCAGCAAACCCGCAGTGAACAAGGCCGCTGACAGCAGCAAGGTTTTGCTGGCCATATGCAACATAGCCACTGCACACACACCCGCCAACGCCAAGGCGTGGATGTGCTGCAATTGCAAAGCCGACTGCAAAGACTTCAAAGACGCGGGGCTCAGCGCCTCTCCCTGATGCGCCACATAAGCGGCCAACAATACTGTTGCTGCACTGATCACACAGGCGACAACAAACAGAACACGGCTAGCGATTTTCATGAGGTGTATATGCAGTCAGAGGGTTATGATTTTTGGCATGACAACACTGCAACGCAAAACACGCGCAACGTTATTCGTTAGCGTGATGTTACTCAGTGGCTTGGCACAAGCCACCACCTCGACAGACCCATGGGTCAACGACCTGCGAGCCTTGGCCCCTGGCGACTGGAACGAAGAAAAAGCCAAACACTTGCTCGAACGTGCAGGCTTTGGTGCCACGCCCGACGAGATACAGCGCTTGGCGCGGTTAACACCTTTGCAAGCCGTCAAGCGCATGGTGCGCTACGCGGCGATACCAGACAAGTCCAAAGCTTTTGAAGACTCGGGGGCGCATGATGCCGGTTTAGAGCCCTTTGCCGCCTCACGACCAGCAGCCACTGATTTGGCCAAGGCCACGGGCGAAGCCCTGGGTGTGAAGGTCAAACCGGGTGGCAACCGCCGTGTACAGCAAGTGGCTGACCGCTATTTGTATTGGCTCAGGGTGTCGCGTTTGGAAACCCACCGCTTGGGCTATTGGTGGGCCAACCGCATGCTCACCACACAGCGTCCCTTCCAAGAAAAAATGACGCTGTTTTGGCACGGCCACTTTGCCACCACCGAAGAAAAAGTACGCGACTACCGCAAGCTGTATGTTCAAAATGAATTGCTGCGCCAACACGCCACGGGGAAATTTCGCGACCTGATGGTGGCGGTGGCCAAAGACCCTGCGATGTTGGCGTTTTTGGATGCAGGTGTGAACCTCAAAGGCGCACCGAACGAAAACTTTGCGCGTGAAATCATGGAGTTGTTCACCATGGGCGTGGGTAACTACACCGAGCAAGACATCAAGGAAGCCGCACGGGCTTTCACCGGCTGGAACTACAACGACCTGCGCTTTGTCATCAACCCCCAGCAACACGACGGTGGTGAAAAAACCATTTTGAGCCGCACTGGACGTTTTACCGGCGAACAGGTGATTGACATTTTGTTGGCTCAGCCCGTCACCGCTGAGTATGTGGCGGGCAAGCTCTACCGCTACTTCGTGCGTGAAGATTTGTCCCCCGCTTTTCAGCAACGACTGGGCAAGTTGCTGCGTGACTCGGATTACGACATCGCCGCCTTCATGGAAACTGTCTTGTTGTCCAAAGATTTTTACAGTCAAGCGTCAGTCGCCACCCGCATCAAGCCACCGGTGGAATTGCTGATTTCCACCTACAAAAAAATGGGGCTCACAGCGGTACCAGGCATTCCCGACTTCAACGAACAGTCCGAGATGCTGGGCCAAAAGTTGTTTTACCCACCCAATGTGGCGGGATGGGCCCATGGGCGAAGCTGGATCACGCCGGGCTTGCTACTGGCGCGGGGTAATGTGATGTATGACACGGTGTATCCGCCCATCAATTTCATGGCACCCGACCGCGTGGCCAATGGTCTTTACCAAATTGAGCCGGTGGCTGACAAATTGGCCCAAGGCCAAGACATCACCACGGCAACCAAACCGGATGACAAAGGCTCGGGCGAAATGTCCATGTCCAACCAAGGCGACCG
>RFMX01000387.1 GCA_009927495.1 Betaproteobacteria bacterium | reverse complement strand
GCATTCGCCGTGATGCCATGGTCGGCCAGTTCGACTGCCATTTGGCGAGTCAAGGCAATCACCGCTCCTTTAGAGGTGCCGTAAGCGGTACGGCCTTTGCCCACGGCTCGCATACCAGCCACCGAGGCGATATTGACAATGCGCCCCCAGCCGTGGCGCATCATCAAACGGGCAGCGTGTTGGCTGCACAACAAGGTACCTGTCACGTTGATGGCCATGGTGCGCTCGAACTCTTCCAATGAAAAATCGATGAAGGGCGCAACCGTTGCCACCCCAGCGGAGTTCACCAACATATCGCAACGGCCAGCAGCTGCTTCTATAGATGCGAAAGCCGCTGTGATGGAGGCGGCTTGGCCCACATCCATGCTGACCGCGCTGACGTTGTGGCCGTCAGCACGCAGTCGCTCGGCGGTGGCCTCAGCAGCGGGCTGGTTACGGTCGGCAATGAAAACATGGTGGCCTAGCCCCGCCAGTCGCTGTGCAATGGCTTCGCCTATGCCCATGGCCCCACCGGTGACCACGGCCACCCGTGGGGAAGTTGAATTGGCTTTTGTCACTGAGAATGTTGCTTTGCTGAAGTCAGATGCCAAGGATCTTATAAAGTTTTTTTCTAAAGCTATTGCCCTATGCGACAGCCTTCTAAAGCTCATCAGAGGTTTTGTCAAAACAAATCTTTAAATACTCAAATTTCACTAATTTTCATAATAAATAGCTACTTTATATGTTAAGGTGTAAACCTAGAAGTTGACACCAAGGTTAAGGGTCATGGCCTACAAAACAAAGCGTTTTCACACATCCATGTTGAAGCAAATGCTGTTTCCCAACGACATTGAAGGTGTCTTGATGGAGATGGAATTCACCCCAGACATGTTGAACCAAGCCGCCGAATTTCGGCAAAACGTGCTCATGAACGGGCTCAACCGTTTCAAGGCGCACAGCCCACAGTGGCGTCGCCCGGTCAATGTCGAGCGGGTCATTTTGGTGGTCGGGCAGGTGGAGTCGGACCCATCATTGAAATATGGAGTCCAAAGCCTTAGAACCAACCATGAATTGCTCAAAGCGGTTTGTCAGGCGAATGCCGATGCCTATATCGTCTATAAGCCCCATCCCTTGGTCTGGTCCGACCTTCAGGCCAAGCAAAGCAAGCAGCAAGACCCGCTTTTGTGGTGCGATGAGTGTGTGGGCGATGTGTCGCTGAGTCACTTGTTGCCCAAAGTCAACGAGGTTCATGTCATGACCTCGTTGGCAGGCTTCGAGGCATTGCTGCGCGGTAAAAAAGTCAGCTGCTATGGCCGCTCTTTCTATGCTGGTTGGGGCCTGACCACCGACATGGTGCCCATGCCCAGCCGTCCACGCCAACTCAATGTCGATGAACTGGTGGCAGGCGCAATGTTCAGCTATCCCCGCTATATGAACCGGCTTGAGGGCAGGGTACGCAGTACCCCTGAAATACCACTCAGTGGAGAGATAGGCTCTTGGCGTACAGAGCCCCTCATGCACTCAGCCAGAGCTTAAACCCGCTTGCGGTACTCGGCGGTACGCGTGTCGATTTCCACCTTATCGCCTTGCGCCACAAAAATAGGCACATTGATATCAAAACCTGTGGCAATTTTGGCAGGCTTGAGGACCTTACCTGAGGTATCGCCTTTGACTGCGGGTTCTGTCCAAGTGATTTCACGCACCACGCTGGTGGGCAGTTCCACAGAGATGGCCTTGCCGTCATAAAACACCACCTCGGCGGTCATGCCGTCTTCCAAGTAGTTGAGCGAGTCGCCCATGTTTTCGTTTTCTACTTCGTATTGGTTGAACTCGGTGTCCATCCACACATACATGGGGTCGGCAAAGTAAGAATAGCTGCATTCTTTCTTGTCCAAAATGATTTGGTCCATCTTGTCGTCAGCCTTGAACACCACCTCGGTGTTGAAGTTGGCAATCAGGCTTTTGAGCTTCATGCGCACGGTAGCGGAGTTGCGTCCACCACGGCTGTATTCGGTTTTGAGAACGACCATGGGGTCTTTGCCGTGCATGATGACGTTGCCGGCGCGAATTTCTTGAGCGATTTTCATAAGGGTAGGTAGCTTGGAAAAGCAGCTATTTTAGCCGTGCGTCGACACGAAGCCTTCCAAGCGGCTCACCAAGTCGTTTTGGGCTTGTAAAGATTGCTGCAAAGCCTGCGCCCAAGCGGTCCATTCGGCCATGTTGGAGGGGGTGAGTAAAGGCAGTGGTGTGGGCTGCTCGGCGTTCCACGCCAGGTGGGCTTGCACCACCACGTCAGGTGCATGGGTGGCTTTTAAAAATGCCTCCAGTTTGGCGTGGTGAACCCCGTCGTCTTGGGGGTAGATCTGCCACAAAAAGGCCTTGCCTGCCCAGATGGCGCGTATCAAAGAGTCTTCTCCACGCACCAAGTTCAGGTCGTGTGCGCCCAGCATCGCGTCAAAAGCAGGGTGGCTGAGGTAAGGCAGTTCTTCTATGACGAATGTTGTGGGTTCTGACCACGTCTTTATAACTTGTCGCACCGCTTGCGTCGCACGACCTGCGGTGACGGTCAACACCACGCTTTGAGGAAGTTCGTTCAACTGCTGAAGCCATGGCCCCAAGCTTGCGGGTTCGTAGCAAAACAGGCTGATCTTCAGCGAAATGTTCGTCATGCCTGAATTCGTCATGGCCGACATGCCACCCATCACCCCGCCACTGTCCTCGGTCAAGCCAGGGTAGTAAAACCATTTGCTCATGCCTTTGGCTGGGCCACTCATCACAGGCGAGGGCAGACCATGGTTGCGCAACGACGTGTCTTCCGCGCTGAAGTACTCTAGGTTGATCCACACTGGGGCTTTGGGCCAAGCAGCCATGGCGGCTTGAAATGTCTGCGGTAGCTCGCAGCCAAAGGCTTCGATCACCACATCGGCTTTCGCATACGGTACGAGAGCCGCGTTGTCCTCAGGCCAAGCCAGCACCGTCACCCCTTCACAACCTTCGGGGGCCATCCATTGCAGGGCGCTTGCCTCATCAACGTACAGCGTGACTTGCTTTTGCCGCTGGGTCAACTGCGTTGCCAGTCGCCAACAAACACCTAGGTCGCCGTGGTTGTCCACCACGCGGCAAAAAATCACCCAATGTGAATAGGTGCTAAGCAGTGATTTCGTCAAAAGGGACATGTTTTAAAGCGCCCTGAGAAACTGGCTTGCCACAGTAAATGCATGCTCAAAGCTTGGTTTGAATGTCAGCGTGTCGGTATGGGACAGTAATGACAGCCAAGGGCCCTCTGGAAAAACAGGGTTGTTGATGCTTAGGGTGGTCATCTACTTCAATGCCAAATGGCTCGGGGCGACTGAAGTTCGATGGCCCATTGGTGGACATGCGCCCAAATTCTTTTGGCTTGTACATGGCCTAACACAGAGGCTTCTTCCACAGCCGCCACCAAGGTACTTTGCGGCAGTTCGTCCAACATCGTTGCAATATGAGGTAGGCGTTTGGGCGGGATGACACCGGTGCTCAGAGCATGGGCCAATTCTTGGGGGCTTAATTTTTCTTTGTAGCTCACGCTGGCTGAAACACTGGCCATGCGCAAGGCTTTTTTCTTGCTGGGTGAAAGTGGTTTAACAGCTTGGAGTTGCAAGCCCAGCGTATCCATCAACTGCATGGTTTTCACAACGCCCAAATCGCTCAATGTGCCGTTCTCCAGCAGATTGATGGTGGTTCTGGACAAATGGCATAACTGGCCTAATTGAGCTTGGCTCAAGCCCAATTCAGCACGTCGGGTGCGAACAAGCTCTCCCAAAGTTCGTAAATTCATGGCCTAGCCCCCCTAATAAATGTTTAATATACTGAACATTTATTGAGTTGGCAAGCTATGCATAAGCCCTGCAAACAAGGGTTTCAGGCAAACACCGGCAGCGCTTCAAACTTGCCATTCAACAAAGCTTGGCTGTCGGCCCCCATCCATGACGACATCAAGGTGGCGTAGACGCGGCGAAAGTCGGTGGTGTGCTGCACATTGCCATCCCCGTTCAAATCGGTCAGGCTGGGCGCTTGGCCGTAGTGACCGCCTTTGAGGGCTTGGCCCACCAAATACACCTGATTGGCCGTGCCGTGGTCGGTGCCCAAACTGGTGTTCTCGGCAGCGCGGCGGCCAAACTCGGAATACACCATCACCGTCACGTCTTTGTCGCGGCCAATGCGCTTCATGTCTTGCATGAAGCCGCTCACGCCATCGGACACATAGGTGAGCAAGCGCTGGTGTTGCTCGGCTTGGTGGACATGGGTGTCAAAAGCGTTGTGGCGGTAGGCCGTTTGGTAGATGCGTGTGTGCAATTGGGCGTTGATCATGGCCGCCACTTTGGGCAAGTCCATGGGCAAAATCCCATAGTCCACCGGTGTTTTGTAGTTTCGCCACGCGGCGCGCACTTGCGCTGAGGCTTGCCTGGCGCTTTGCGCCACGTCTTCCAAAAACTGCTGTGAGGCGTTGCCACTGGCCGCCCCGCTGCCCATGTCGGTATCAATCAGCGGACGGCTTTGGTACAGCCCTTTGCGACCAAAACGATCGGGATCGTCAAACACCACCGGCACATGCTTGGCGGCACGCACAGCCAGCGACTGTCGCTCATCAATGTTCACCAAAAAATTGGGTGTCAGTTGTGGGTCGATGGCGTCGGCTAAGCGACCCAGCCAGCCATAGGGTTCACCGCCATTGGGCACACCGGTGTGCCAGTAGGCGGCTGAGGTGAAGTGCGAATAAGACGGGTTGTCATAGCCGCAGCCATGCACCACCGCCATCTGCCCCTCTTTGAACAAGCGCTCAAAACCGGCCATGCCAAGGTTGAAACCGTATAGATCGTCAATCTTGCGCAGTTTGTTGGGGCGAATGCCAATCTTGGGGCGCAAGCGGTAATAGGCGTCATCCGCATAGGGCACCAAGGTGTTGAAACCGTCGTTGGCGCCGGTGAGTTCCACCACCACCAAGATGCGCTTGTTGTCTGCTGCGAAAGAGGGGTTGCCAAAAAAGGGCAGGGCAGCGCCTAAGCCCAAGCCTGCCAAGCCTTGTAAAAACTGTCGTCTGTGGTGGGTAGGTGCGTGCATGGCTTATCCCAATTGGTAGGCTGGCAGCGACAAGATCACATGCAAGGCGTTGCGTAAGGCGTCTTCCATGTAGGTATCTGCAGCGGCAAGGTTGGTGGTGCCCAAGTCTTGGCTCAGCATGGCGGCAATTTTGGCTTGTACCGAGGCATCCACTTTCACTGACAAAAAGCGCTTAACCAAATACGCCACCGCGTCATCCGTGGTTTTGCATTTGGCTTGACGCAACATGGCAGACACATTAAGTTGTGCGGGGGCGCGTTCTATCGGTTTGACTTTTTCAATCGCTTTGCGCCACGCGTGGTAGCTGGCCAAGCGTGTGTTGAAGTCTTCGTCG
>RFMX01000031.1 GCA_009927495.1 Betaproteobacteria bacterium | reverse complement strand
TTTATGAACTTTGATGAACTGAACTTGGCTCCGGCCATTTTGAAAGCTGTGCGTGAGCAAGGCTACGACACCCCCACCCCCATTCAAGCGCAGGCCATTCCTGCGGTGTTAGCGGGCCAAGACTTGCTGGCAGGCGCCCAAACAGGCACCGGCAAAACAGCGGCATTCACCCTGCCCATGTTGCACAAGCTCACCATGAGCCGCAGCGCCACCAACCGCTTTGGCGTGTTTGGCATCCGTGCTTTGGTGCTGACCCCCACCCGTGAACTCGCCGCGCAAGTGGAAGAGTCGGTGCGCAATTACGGCAAACACCTGCAACTGCAATCTGCCGTCATCTTTGGCGGTGTTGGCATGGCCGCACAGATCAAAGCCCTGAAAAAAGGCGTGGACATTTTGGTGGCCACCCCTGGTCGCTTGCTGGACTTGCAGCAACAAGGCTTTTTGGACCTCTCCACCGTGCAAATGCTGGTGCTTGACGAGGCCGACCGCATGCTCGACATGGGCTTCATCCATGACGTGAAAAAAGTGCTGGCCTTGGTGCCCAAAGAAAAGCAAAGCCTGTTGTTCTCGGCCACCTTCAGCCAAGAGATCCGCGATTTGGCGGCACAGTTGCTGCACAACCCCCAAAGCATTCAGGTCACGCCCGAAAACACCACGGTGCAGCTGATCAAACAGGTGATTCACCCGGTGGGCAGGCAGCAAAAGAAAGCGCTGCTGGCCCACATCATCGAAACCAAGCAATGGAGCCAGGTGCTGGTGTTTTGCCGCACCAAATTTGGCGCCAACCATGTGGCTGACTTCTTGAACAAACAAGGCATCACCGCCATGGCGCTGCACGGCAACAAGAGCCAAACGGCTCGCACCCAGGCGCTCTCTGGCTTCAAGAGCGGCGAGATTCGCGTGCTGGTGGCCACCGACATCGCTGCACGAGGCATCGACATCGATGATTTGCCGCATGTGGTGAATTACGAAATCCCCAATATCAGCGAAGACTATGTTCACCGCATCGGCCGAACCGGCCGCGCGGGTGCCAGCGGAGAAGCGGTCAGTTTGGTGTCCTTGGACGAGGAAGGCTTTATGCAAGAAATTGAAAAATTCACACGTCAAACCATTGAAGTTGAAAAGGTCGAGGGCTATGGCCCTGGCCCAGACGAGCGCGCAGAGCCCATCGCCATGGGTCGCCAAACTTTGTGGGGTGGTTTGGGTAAACCCCCAAGCCGCGACGTGATGGCCGCTGCCGCACGTGCTGCCCGTCAAGAAATGATGGAACGCATCCGCGAGAAAAAACCAGCAGGCGGTGGACGCGGTGGCGAAGGCCGAGGCGATGGTGGCCTCCGTGCCAATGCAGGCCCACGCCCTGAACCGCGTGGCGACCGCCCTCCCCGCAGCCCCAACCCTGGACAACCCTCGCATGGCGCAGGCCCATCGCACAACGGCGCACCCCGCTCGCAAGGTCCACGTCGTGACCGGCCTGAGCGTGGTCCACGCCCAGCCCCCGCTGGCATGCCGCGTGATGATTTCGAGCATCAACCGCCTTCGCACCACCAAGAAGATGATTTCCAACCCCGCGCCAATGCACATTTGGGAACCCAAAGTGGTGTGAACGCGTTTGGCCATAAGTCTGGTGGCGGCGCAGGCCGTCAACCCGACCCCACCATGACCTCGGTCGATTTGCTCAGCCGCAACAACAGAGGCGGCGGTGGCGGTGGTGGTAAACGCCGCACTGGCGGCGGTGGTGGCGGTGGCCGCCCCGGTGGCGGCGGCGGTGGTTACGCTGGCAAGAAAAGCGGCGGCGGTTTCGGCCGCTGAAACAAGCTAAAGCGCTTTAAACCCGATTCGCCCACTCGGGCACCAAGGCAGGAATCGCCTGCCCTTCAAAGTGAGCGTTCAAATTTGCCAATGCCAACGCAGCCATGGCTTGGCGGGTTTGCACCGTGGCGCTGGCCACATGCGGTGTCAGTACCACGTTTTGCAAATTGCGCAACTCGGCAGGCACTCGGGGCTCGTCGGCGAACACATCCAAGGCCGCACCGGCAATCACTTTCTTTTGCAAAGCATCAATCAGCGCCGCTTGGTCGACCACCGAGCCACGCGCCACATTGATAAGAAAACCTTTGTTGCCCAAGGCCTGCAAGACCTCGGCGTTGATGAGGTTGCGGGTGGTGGGACCGCCGGGGATGATGGCCACCAAATAATCCACATTCGCAGCCAATTCCTTGGCTGAAGGGAAATAGGTGTAGGGCAAAGTGGGTACCGCATGGCGGGCGTAATAGGCGATGGACATGTCAAATGCT
>RFMX01000460.1 GCA_009927495.1 Betaproteobacteria bacterium | reverse complement strand
GGGTATTCGCGTCATGGAGGAGATGCAGTCATGATGGTTTGGATCAATCAAAAACCCTGTGAGTTAAAACAGGGCTCCACCCTGAAAGACGCGGTGGAACTTGTCGCTATCAGCCCACCCTTTGCGGCAGCGGTGAACACCCAGTTTGTATCTAAAACGCTGTACGACCAAACACTGCTGAATGACAACGACAAAATTGAACTCATTGTTCCCATCACTGGAGGCTAAGCCATGCTGACATCAACCGTATGTTGCTTTACGGCGAAACATTCAAAAGCAGATTGCTTTTGGGAACGTCGCGCTACCCCTCGCCTGATATTTTGGCCAAAGCGGTGCAATTGGCTCAGCCATCCATGCTGACCGCCTCTTTGCGACGCGAGACTGCCCACGTACAAGACTCGCCGGTGTTTTGGAAACTGCTTCAAAACATGAAGATCCCTGTGCTGCCCAACACGGCCGGCTGCCACTCGGTTGATGAGGTGTACACCACCGCACAAATGGCACGCGAAGTGTTTGAGACCGACTGGATCAAGCTGGAGTTGATCGGTGACGACTACACCTTGCAACCTGACATCTTGAATCTGCCATTGGCGGCCGACAAATTGATCAAACAAGGCTTCAAGGTATTGCCCTATTGCACGGAAGATTTGGTGCTTTGCCAGCGACTGGTGGATGTCGGTTGTCAAGCAGTCATGCCATGGGCCGCCCCGATTGGAACGGGCAAAGGTCCTTTGAACGCCTATGCCATGCGCTCGCTGCGCGAACGTTTGAATGTGCCTCTGATTGTCGATGCAGGTTTGGGCTTGCCCTCACATGCCTGTACCGTGATGGAATGGGGCTATGACGCGGTCTTGCTCAACACCGCTGTGGCTTTGGCCAACGATCCGGTTCACATGGCCGAGGCATTTGCCAATGCAGTCAAAGCGGGTAGATCCGCGTTTTTGTCGGGTGCGATGCAAGCGCATGAATCCGCTCAACCCAGCACGCCCACCTTGGGCACCCCTTTCTGGCACCACGCATGAACGACATCATCCATCACGCAAAAATGATCGCCTCATTGCACCCGCAATTGCAAATTGATCACCCACAAGCTTGCGAGTCGTTTCTGACGGAACTCGAAACCGATCAAACACCTGCGTACCAGTCTGCTTGGCTGGGGTCTCGCAGTCTGGGCTTCATCGCCAAAGACGCCGCCTGCATTGCCCATGCTTGGGCATCACAAAGCCTGCGTTTGCAATCGTTTGATGCGTCTTTATGGCCTTGCCATGCACCAGACTTTGGCATGTCATTGGCAGAGGACATACCCAGCTTTGCGCCCTGCCCCCCCCAATTAGGCCTTTATGCGGTTGTCCCTGATGCCCAATGGGTGGATAAGGTGGTGCAGCTGGGCGTTCCAACGGTACAACTGCGGTTCAAGTCGGACGACAGCCGCGCCATCAGCCGACAAATTGCACAGTCCGTCAAAGCCGTGGCCGGTACCCCAAGTTTGCTCTTCATCAACGACCATTGGCAAAAGCCATGGATGCTGGCGCTTATGGCGTTCATTTGGGGCAAGAAGACATGCAAGATGCGCCTCTTCAAGCCCTGCGCTTGGCAGGCTTACGCTTAGGTTTAAGCTCACATGGCTACAGCGAAATGCTGGCGGCTTACGCCTGGCGACCCAGCTATATGGCTTTAGGTGCTGTGTTTCCCACAACGCTAAAAAAAATGCAAACCGTGCCGCAAGGCTTAGGCCGTTTGACGCAGTATGTGCGACTCATGCAACACACGCCCTTGGTGGCGATTGGCGGCATCGACTTGCATTCCCTCCCAGCGGTCATGCAAAGCGGGGTTGGGTCTGCGGCTGTGGTCAGAGCCATCACAGGTGCAGAAGATACTGCACAAGCTGTTCATGCTTTGATGAAATGCATGGCTTAAACATATTGGCCAAAAGTCAAGCTTGCTATTGATGTTCTCTTCTCACTATTCCGAGCTGTTCAGCCACAAAGCGTTCATGCGTTTTTGGCTGGCCCGTTTGATGGGTATTTCCGCCAACCAAATGCTCATGCTCGGCATTGCTTGGCATATGTACGACATCACTGGCAGCGCTTGGGACTTAGGCTTGGTGGGCTTGTTTCAATTCATCCCCGCGCTGCTGATGGCCTTGCCAGCGGGGCAGTTGATCGACCGTCTCCACCGTGGTCGCATCTTTGCCAGTTGCATGATGTTGCAAGGCGTGGTGGCCCTGGTGCTTTTATGGGCTACGCTGAATCACGTCGAAAGTCGTGAGTTGATTTTTGCGATTGCATTGGTGCTGGGCATCAACCGGTCTTTTCAAATGCCCTCTCAGCAAGCCATCACCCCCTTGCTGGTTCCCAAAGAGTTGCTTCAACGCGCAACAGCACTGAGCTCTACAGGGGTAGAAATCGCCATCATCGGCGGACCGGCGGTGGGTGGCGCCATCTACACCCAAGGCGCGGCAAGCGTCTATGTTTGCTGCGCAGTTTTGTTTGTCTGCGCTTTTGCTTTGACTTTGTCAGTGCGGTACAAACATCTGCCCTCACACTTGGCCGCGTCTTGGCATTCCCTTTTTGCAGGCCTGCGCTTTGTCATGCAAAGAAAGGTCTTGCTGGGAGCCATTTCTCTGGATTTATTTGCAGTTCTGTTAGGCGGCGCAACTGCTTTGCTGCCCATTTTTGCCAAGGACATACTCCATGGCGGCCCCCAAGAGCTGGGCTATTTGCGTGCAGCACCGGCTGTGGGTGCCCTGCTGATGTCTCTGATCATCACCCGTTGGCCCATCGAAAAAGCCATAGGCTTCAAATTGCTGGCAGCAGTGGCCGTGTTTGGTTTAGCCAATATAGGTTTTGGACTGTCGACGCATTTGGGGTTGTCAATTGCCTTTTTGGCCATTGCAGGTGCGGCTGACAACATCAGTGTGGTGACACGTTTGACCTTGATGCAAATAGAAACACCCGATGAGATGCGCGGACGTGTGGCTGCGGTCAATGGTGTGTTCATTGGAGCATCCAATGAATTGGGTGAGTTTGAATCCGGCGCCACTGCCGCGCTGATAGGCCCTGTCGGGTCGGTGGTACTGGGCGGCGCGGGCACCATCTTGGTGGCCTGGGCTTGGCTTAAATGGTTTCCTGACTTGGCCAAACGCGACACCATGGCATCCCCCTAGTGGGGGACCCACCCCTGCTCATCAATCAAACAGATCCGGTTGATCCTTGGAAATGCGAGCCAACAGCGGTTGAAACTGGAACCAGCCCGCATAAGACGAGCCCACAATGGGAAAAGCTTGTTCTGCCGCGGCCTTGCTGACCATCTTCAGGGGTTTGCCGTGGGAGGCAGCTTCAGCCATCAACTGAACTTGACAGCAGCGCTCCATGGCGATGTACCACCAAGCAGCTGCTTCGACAGAGTCGCCCACCGTTAACAGGCCATGGTTTTGCAAAATCACGCCCTTGTTTTTACCCAAGGCGTTGGCAATGCGAACCCCCTCTTCCAGCTCCAAAACGACGCCATCAAAATCGTCATAAACCACATGGTCGTTGTAAAAAGCACAGGAGTCGAGGGAAATGATGTCCAAAGGTTTGCCAAGCGTTGACCATGCGCGGCCGTGCGGCGCATGGGTATGCGCTGCGGCAACCACATCGGGGCGGGCATGGTGAATCCGCGAATGAATTGCAAAAGCCGCCTCATTCACAGGCAACACCCCTTCCACCACATTGCCGCGGTGGTCTACGCGAATCAAATTGGAGACTTTGATTTGACTGAAATGCACCCCAAAAGGGTTGACCCAAAAAGTGTCTGTGAACTCTGGGTCACGCGCAGTGATGTGGCCTGCCACCCCTTCATCAAAACCAAAACGTGAAAACAAACGAAAAGCTGCCGCCAGCATTTGTTTGCGGTGAACACGTTCGTCTTGCACATTGCTGAACTTGGGAGGTTGGGGTAGGGGTGGCGACATACCATCACCGAGATTTTGGTGACGGTCATGCATCATGGAAACTTCTGTGGGTGCATTCATGGTATTTTTTCTCCTAGGGTGAGGGTCGCTTCATTTGACAGGATGTGGGTTGTGAGCTGATGTAGGCGTCCCAAACCGCCTCGGTGCGAAAGCCGTAACCCGTATTTTCAGAGTCATGCTTGACGCCTTTGCTGCCTTGCTTGGCCCACATACCCAAATACAAGGGCGCTTCAAGTTGATGGTCGGTTTTGCGCATTTTGACTTCGCCGAGTGGGCTTTTGTAAGACATGCCTTCCAAAGTGAATGCCACTTTTTTCGGCTCTGTGGACTTGGCTTGCTTGATGGCTTGGAAAAGCATGTTCATGGTGTTCCAATGCGCTGCAAAAATAAAGTCCTCGTTGTATTTCTTTTTGTAAGCAATATGAATTTTCTCAAGTTCAGGTGTGTTGGCATTGCTGATCCAGTTCCAAACCACGCCCACTTTGTTTTCTCCCCAAGAACCCAGCTGTGTGGGTGTTCCGGGGTTGTTGGCGTTGAGCGTGAAGTAATTCACATTCAGGCCAAAGTCTTTGGAAGCTTTCAGCAAAAGCGTGAGGTCACTTCCCCAGTTTGAAGTGATGACGGTATCTGCACCAGTGGCTGCGATTTTGGCGACATAAGGGGCGAAATCCCGAATTTGCGCCATGGGGATGAACTCATTGGCAACGATTTGAATGTCAGGTCTTTTGCGAGTGAGGTATTCCTTGGCAGCTTTGGAGACCTGTTGTCCGTGGGTGTAATCTTGGTTAAGCAGATAGACTTTTTTAATGTCTTTGCGGTTGACCAAATAAGTGGTTAACGCTTCCATTTGCATTTCACTCGAGGGATAAAAACGGAAATGCCAGAAGCTGCAGCGGTCATTGGTCAGCAAGGGGTCCATGGCTGAGTAGTTCAAAAAAACCATGGCACGTTCTGGCTCACGTTCAGCGAGCTTATTCAGTGCATCCACCATGGTCAAAGCAACGCCCGAACCCCCGCCTTGGGTGATGAAACGTATACCTTTGTCAGACGCGGCCTTGAGCATATTGATGCTCTCTTGGGTTGACCCCTTGTTATCAAACTCAACTACCTCAAACTTCGGATCGTCAGCGCCAGACTTGGCATTCAATTGAAAGACCACCTCTTTGAGCTGCTTCAAGGAGCCTTGACCGGTCAAAGCAAAGGGTCCTGACAACACATCAATGAACCCAATCTTGACAGTTTCACCTGCTTGGGCGAAGCCACAGCAGAAAATGAACATGGCCACCCAATGGCATCGAACACGTTTTAGGAAATGCATATTGCCGCCTTTGAAAAATAGTGAGCTCATTATTCGGAGAAGACGCTGCCGTATTGAATACGCAACTCAGCCTTTTGCACTTTACCCGTTCCTCCTACTGGCAAGCCAGCAACGAAGACGATGTCATCTGGCACCCACCACTTGGCCACACGTTCGGATAAAAAGTCCAGGATTTCTTGTTTGTTTGAAAAATCCTCTTGCTTACGCACGATCAAGAGCAAAGGCCGCTCATCCCATTTGGGATGCTTGACACCAATCACTGCCGCCATCGCCACCTGAGGATGGGCCGCAGCAGCGTTTTCAAGTTCAATCGAACTGATCCATTCACCACCTGACTTGATCACATCCTTTGTGCGGTCACGTATTTGCATCACCCCATCGGCGCTGATGGAGGCAATGTCGCCGGTAGGAAACCAACCATTCACCAAGGCGGTGGTTTCGGCCTTGTGGTAGTTGTCAACAATCCATTGGCCACGCACCATCAGTTCGCCCTGCGCCTCAGCATCACGGGGCAGGGTATTGCCTTCTTCATCCACAATTTTGAGCTCGATCCCAAACACAGACTTGCCCTGTTTGGCGACTAATTCATGGCGCAAGGCTTCAGGCCAAGTTTGCTCTTCGCTGTTGATATTGCTGATGGTGGCGACAGCAGTGGTCTCGGTCATGCCCCAACCATGTCGCACATCCACCTGATACACCTCACTGAATTTGGCAATCAATGCTTTGGGCATGGCAGAGCCTCCCACGCCTGTTCTGCGCATGGTGGTAAAGCGCAGATTGTTTTGCTCCAAGTGCTGAATCAGACCCATCCAAATGGTTGGCACCCCTGCGCTTAAGGTGACTTTTTCTGATTCCATCAATTCATACAAACTGGCGCCATCTAACTTCGGTCCAGGCAAAACCAATTTGGCACCCGACATCAAACACGCATAAGGCAGGCACCATGCATTGATATGGAACATGGGCACAACAGGCAACACCGTTTCTTGTGAAGAAATATTCAAAATATTGGGCAGACAGGCGGATAAGGCACTCAACACAATAGCGCGGTTTGAGTACAAAACCCCTTTGGGGTTGCCCGTTGTTCCAGAGGTGTAGCAAAGCGCAGCACCGGTGTTTTCGTCCAAGTCTGGCCAAGTCAATTCCGAGCTGTGTGAGGCGATGAGATCTTCATAACATTGAACCACAGGCCCCTCAATCACAGGGGTATGGGCCTGATCGCTCATGCAAATCCAGTGCTTTACATGGGGACACAGTTTGGCAATCACCTTGACCAAAGGGGCAAACGTGCTGTCAAAAAGAATCACTTCATCTTCAGCGTGGTTGATGATGTAAGACAGTTGATCTGGGTGCAAACGAGGATTACAGGTATGCATCACCATGCCCAAGCCAGACACAGCGTAATAAGCCTCAAGGTGTCTGTAATTGTTCCAAGCGATGGAGCCAATCACGCTTTGCGGTTTCAAGCCAAGAGACCGCAAGGCATTGGCCAACTGCTTTGAGCGTTGCGCCAACTGTCTGAAGGTATAGGTGTGCAAAGGTCCATGCGTCTCACGACTGACCACTTGCTGAGCGCCAAATTGATGCGACCCGTGTTCTAGGATGGCAGAGACCAGCAGGGGCCGGTTCATCATTTGCCCAATCAGTTGCATAGCAATCTTCCTACTTTTAAAACCAACCTAGCATCCTCGCACCAAATGCCCTCCCCCTGGATCAAGGCATTCCCGATAGGTGAACTCTTTAGCCAACTTGTCAAATAGTACTGCAAACGGCATAATGAATAGATTTGAATCGATATATTTCAATTATTTTATGAATTGAATCGCTTTATACCCAATTTTAGGATAATATCCGTTTTGTTGAATAAGTTCATGTGGAACAAAATTCATACATTAATTATTCAAACAGCATTCACCCAACAGGAGTTAACACCATGAACACATCCATTTTCAAACTGATCGCCATTTCATCAATAACTTTGATCGCATCCGTTTCTCACGCTGCATGGGACATCAGCATTTCAGATGACAAGAGCCAACTGCTCGTTGCTTCCAACTCTTTCGCTGCTGACGGAGATCTTCGCTTCGCCTCACAGATGATCAGCAACAATGCGCCAGATGCCAACGGCTTTCTTTATGTAGAAAACATTGCCCAGTACAACTGCCAAAAAGGCGCTTATCAGTTGGTTAAAGCCATTGGCTTTACGAGTTGGGATGACAAAGGTGTCAGCATCGACCAAGCCATGGGCAAATGGAATGTTGTCAAAGCAGGTTCTCCTGAGCAAGTCATGCTCAACAAGCTGTGCAATCAGTCAGTGGCTGATGCTTCCAGTTTCATTAATAAGTAATTCACCCATCAAAAAAAACTCTCCAGCTTGCGCTGGAGAGTTTTTTTTCGCCTGTGTTTTTGTTAGCTGAGTGAAAGTTCTTCCGCATTCACCGCATGGGGTGTGCGGATCAAATAATCAAATGCACTCAGGGCCGCTTTAGCACCCTCGCCTGCGGCAATGACAATTTGCTTGTACGGAACGGTGGTCACATCACCTGCGGCAAATACGCCAGGCAAGTTGGTATGGCATTTGTCATCAATCACGATTTCGCCAAACCTACTCAACTCCAACGTGCCTTTCAAAAACTCGGTGTTGGGAACCAAGCCAATTTGCACAAACACGCCTTCGAGTGCCTCGGTATGTTCTTCACTGGTGGTGCGGTCTTTGTAACGCAGACCATTCACTTTTTGGCCATCGCCCAAAATTTCAGTGGTTTGCGCATTCACCTTGATGGTCACATTGGGCAAGCTTTTGAGCTTGCTCACCAACACCGCGTCGGCCTTTAAAGCATCGGCAAACTCGACTAAGGTGACATGGGCCACCACACCGGCTAAATCAATGGCGGCCTCCACGCCAGAGTTGCCTCCACCGATCACAGCGACACGTTTGCCTTTGAACAAAGGGCCGTCGCAATGCGGGCAATAAGCCACACCTTTGTTTTTGTATTGCTCTTCGCCAGGCACGTTCACATTGCGCCAACGCGCACCTGTGGTCAAGATGACACTGCGTGAGCTGAGCACCCCGCCATTGGCCATATGTACCTGCACCAAGCCACCCACCTCTTTGGCAGGAACGATTTTTTCAGCCCGCTGCAAATTCATGATGTCCACCTCATAGTGACGCACCTGCGCTTCCAGGGCGGCTGCAAATTTGGGTCCATCGGTTTCCAGTACCGAGATGTAGTTCTCAATCCCCATGGTGTCGTTGGTTTGGCCGCCAAAACGCTCGGCGGCCACGCCCACACGTATGCCTTTGCGAGCAGCGTACACGGCAGCCGCTGCACCGGCAGGCCCACCACCCACGATCAAAACATCAAAGGGCTCTTTTTCGCTGAGCTTGATGGCTTCACGCTCGGCGGCATTGGTATCGAGCTTGCCCAAAATCTCTTCCAAACTCATGCGCCCCGACCCAAACACTTGGTCGTTCAAATAAACCATGGGCACGGCCATGACTTGACGCGCCTCCACCTCAGCTTGATTCAAACCGCCATCGATCACGGTGGTTTGAATGCGCGGGTTGTAAATCGCCATCAATGTGGCTGCCTGCACCACATCAGGACAGTTGTGGCAAGACAAGGACATGTAGACCTCTAAGCGCATATCGCGGTCCAAAGCCTTGATTTGCTCCATCACCTCTGGCTCCACTTTGGGCGGGTGACCACCCGTCCAAAGCAAAGCCAACACCAAGGAGGTGAACTCATGCCCCAAGGGAATGGCCGCAAAACGCACACCGCGTGTTTCGTTTTCTTTGACCACCACAAATGAAGGCACTCGCTGGTCTGCTCCGTTGTCCTCAAAACTCACTTTGTCCGACAGTTCTGCAATGTCGGTCAAAAGCTCGCGCATTTCTGCGCTTTTGTCACCGCCATCCAGGCTTGCCACCAAGCGAATGGGTTGGCGCAAGTTTTGTAAATAAGCTTGCAACTGGGCTTTCATTTGTGTATCGAGCATGGGTTTTCCTTAAATGCTTAGATCTTGCCGACGAGGTCGAGCGATGGCGTCAAAGTCTTGGCGCCTTCGTTCCACTTGGCAGGACACACTTGACCAGGGTTGGCCGCGGTGTACTGAGCTGCCTTGAGCTTGCGCAGGGTTTCCTTGACATCGCGAGCGATTTCGTTGGAATGCACTTCCGCAGTTTTGATCACACCCTCAGGGTTGATGACGAAGGTACCGCGCAAAGCCAAACCTTCTTCTTCAATATGCACGCCAAAAGCACGTGTCAATTGGTGTGTGGGGTCGCCAATCAATGGGAATTTAGCCTTGCTCACAGCAGGCGATGTTTCATGCCACACCTTGTGGGCAAAGTGGGTGTCGGTGGTCACGATGTAAACCTCAGCCCCTGCTTTTTGGAATTCGGCATAGTTGTCTGCAGCGTCTTCCACTTCGGTGGGGCAGTTGAAGGTGAACGCGGCGGGCATGAAAATCAGCACTGACCACTCGCCTTTGAGGGACTCATTGGAGACTTGAACGAATTTGCCGTTATGGAAGGCTTGGGCCTTGAAAGGCTGAACTTGTGTGTTGATGATGGACATGGGTGACTCCCTTTAATGGTTGATAAAAACTATCTAATGAGCAAAACTCATTGAGGGGAATCATAATAGAGTTTCGGGTTTACCCTGATTGTTTGTATCAATGCAGAGCATTGACTCAGGCTAATGCGACTCTTTCGCGGGGCAGCAGGTAAGTCTTAAACAAATAAACCAGCACAATAAAGCCCACTATGAGAACCCCTAAACTTGAATGCATAGTGCCTCTTAAGGGCAATTCACTTTTATAGAGATTTTTATGATCATGACACATTACATGGAATTGCTGGCGACCAATCAACCTTGGAACCTTTTGATTTTTATGGCTGTGCCAATTATTTTGGCTGAGACCTTGGCAATCACCGAGTTGTATCTACTTTTTACACGGAACTTCCAAGGCTGGGTTCACAACCTCAACCGCGCAGTGGGAGTCATCGTCGGTTTGTATTTCATTGGTGTCATCATTTACCTTTTGAT
>RFMX01000286.1 GCA_009927495.1 Betaproteobacteria bacterium | reverse complement strand
GAAACACTGGCGGCTGACATCAGCGAACGCGGTGCCACCCGCATGGACGATCAAACTTCAGACGCCTCCATGGAAAAACGCAAAAAAGAAGGTTATTTCTGATGATCAGCACCGCTACACGCCCCGCCCTTAAATTCATCACCTGTGGCTCGGTGGATGATGGCAAATCCACCCTGATTGGTCGCTTGCTGGTTGACACCAAAGCGGTTTTGCAAGACCACTTGGCCGGTGTGCAACGCCAAGGCGAAACCGATCTGGCCCTGCTCACCGACGGTTTATCGGCTGAACGCGAGCAAGGCATCACCATCGATGTGGCCTATCGCTATTTCAGCACCGAGCAGCGAAAGTTCATCATTGGAGATGCTCCAGGCCACGAGCAGTACACCCGCAACATGGTCACCGCCGCCTCCAGTGCCGACGCTGCCGTGGTGCTGGTGGACGCCACCAAAGTGGATTGGCATTCTGCCGATCTGGTCCTGCTGCCCCAAACCCGCAGGCACAGTCTTTTACTGAAGTTATTGCGGGTGCCGACCATCATTTTTGCCATCAACAAACTTGACGCGGTTGCCAAGCCCGAACTGGCCTTCATGCATATCGCGCAAGCCTTGCAGCGTTTTGCCGACGAAGCGGCCATCGATATCCACGCCATGGTTCCTATGTCAGCCCTGAAAGGCTGGAACGTGGTCACCACCCTGCCAGATTGGTGTGGCTACAGCGGCCCAAGCCTGCTTAGCCTTGGAAAACGTCCCCGTCACCCCCAGCGATGCAGAGGCAGAGCTGAGCTTTGCGGTGCAGTGGGTCGAAAAATTTCATGACAGTGCCACCACCAGCCAAGGACGCCGTGTTTATTGGGGGCGTGTGGCCACTGGTGTTGCCAAAGTGGGCGACGCGGTACGCGTCTTCCCCAGCGGCCAGCAAGCTGTGGTCAAAGAGGTGCTGACAGCGGTTCGCCTGCCCACATCCGTCAGCGCAGGTCACAGCGCAGGCATGGTGCTGGACCGCGAAGTGGATTTGTCACGCGGCGACTGGTTGGTTTCTAGCCAAAGCAGTTTGCAGCCCAGCAAGCAACTCGATGTCACCGTCGCTTGGTTGGATGACGAGCCCTTGGTGGCTGGTCGTGTGTATTGGGCTTTGCATGGTCACCAATGGGTCAAAGCCAAAGTGGCAAGCATTACCGACCGGCTTGACATCCACAGCTTGGAAAGTTTGCCGGCCAGCGATCTGCCAGCCAACGCCATAGGCCGTGTGCAACTGAGTTTTCAGCAACCCTTGCTGACCTTGCCCTATGGCCGTTCCCGCACGCTGGGCTCCATGGTGTTGGTTGACACGGCAAGCCATAAAACATCTGCTGCGGTCATGGTTCAAGGCTGAGCCAGTCTTTACCCTAAAATGCTTCACACCTTCTCATTAGCCCTTCTCGATTTCTCATCATGACCCACGTAGTTACCGAAGCCTGTATCCGTTGCAAATACACAGATTGCGTCGATGTTTGTCCAGTTGACTGTTTTCGCGAAGGCCCCAATTTTTTAACCATCGACCCCGATGAATGCATCGATTGCGCTGTGTGCATCCCCGAATGCCCCGTCAATGCCATTTATGCAGAAGAAGATGTGCCTGCAGACCAAATGCACATGATCAAGCTCAATGTCGAACTGGCCCGCAGCGGCTGGCCCAGCATCACCAAACGCAAAGCCCCCATGGCGGATGCGGATGACTGGAAAGACAAGACCGACAAATTGTCCGAATTGCAGCGTTGATCAGGCAAGGTGTCGGCACCTTGAAAACCTCCCCTATTGAAACCGATTGCTTGGTCATTGGCGCTGGACCTGCAGCGCTGTTTCTGATTTTTGAACTTGGCCTGCTAGAAATCAGCTGCCAAGTCGTGGATGCCCTGCCCTACCCAGGCGGTCAATGCGTGGCTTTGTATGCAGACAAACCCATTTACGACATCCCTGGCAGTGTTCGAAGCACAGGGCGAGAACTGGTGGATGCGTTGTTGGCCCAAGCGGCTCCCTTCAAAGCGCAATTTCACTTAGGACAGCAAGTCACTTCTATAGAGCAGCAAGCAGACGCTCGTTGGATGGCAATGACCTCCGCCGGTCAAGCCTTTCTTTGCAAAACCATGGTCGTCGCAGCAGGTGTGGGCGCCTTCATGCCGCGCAAATTAGCCCATCTGGACTTATCGCCATGGGAAGGCAAGCAGGTTTTTTATGCGCCCACCGAAAACCTGGCCCCACAACACATCGTCATTTATGGTGGCGGCGAAGAGGCGGTGCAAGCGGCCTTGGCTGGTTTGGCCCAACAAACTGCTAGCCTGACCTTGGTGTACCGCAGAGACAAACTTGATGTTGAAGCCAATTTGCTGGCCACCTTTGACCAAGCGGTCAAAGAGGGGCAGATTCAATTCAAAGTGGGTCAAATTCAAAGCCTGTCGCAGTCACACCTGTCTCTGGCAAGCCCCGATGAACACACAGAAGACATTGCCTATGACAAGTTGTGGGTGCTGCAAGGCTTGTCACCGCAGTTAGGCCCCGTTGCCGACTGGGGCTTGGACATGCAGAAAAAACAAATCAAGGTCAACACGGAAAACTTTGCCACCAGTGTGACTGGCATTTTTGCCGTGGGGGACGTCAATACCTACCCTGGCAAACGCAAGCTCATCGTCAGTGGCTTCCATGAGGCCACCTTGGCCGCATATGGGGTAGCCGAGTTGGTTTACCCAGGTCAAAAAATAGCGCTGGAATACACCACCGCCTCACCCCGCCTGCACAAGCTCTTAGGTGTGGCAGACCCCTCAGCCTAACGCAGCTGAAAATAGTTTTTCCGTACCACCCGTCGCTCGTTCATGGGGATTTCAGACAGCTTCTCTTTGAAACCCTGCAGGGTGTAATTGGATTGCCAAGCAACGGGTTTGAGTGTGCCCACCACGATCAGCCATTCATCCACCACCTCCTTGCTATTGGGGTAGGACGGCTGCCAAAAAGACTCCAAGACATACGACTGCTTAGCCAGATGACTGGGAATACGGGTGTATACAGTCAGGTGGTTGTTGGTATCAAATTGATTGGGAAATATTTGAACCATGTTTTCCCCGTCTAAATGGGGATACCAAGCAAAAATGTTGATGTACATGGGCGCACTGGGCTGCAATTCAATTTGGATAGCTTCACCCTCGCGGAAGTTTTTCTTGTTGAGTGAGACCTTGACATCAAAATAGGCGTTGGTCTTGGCCTTGGGGTTGGCAATGTCCACCACCATGGTCACTTTGCACACACTGGCCCCATCGAGAACCTTCACAGTCTCAGACACTTTTTCGGCGGTGCGGATATTGCCATCCAAAAAGACCCAGGTGTTTTTGTGCATCTCGCAAGATGCGGTACTTTCACCTCCGGTGCTTTGCTGGCAGGTGAGTTTTTCTTCCGAGCTGATTTGCTCACCCACGACCAAACTCAAAGCATTGACTTTGGCTCGCCCAGCAGCCAAGTGACAAGCCTGATTGCGAGAAGTTTCAGGACCGAAATGGTATTCACCTTGGGTGTCTAGCACCACAGCTTGCACCCAGCCATGCCCAAGTAAGCAAAGAACGCAGACAAGCCTGGTCAAACCAGCCAGGCCGCAGCTGCTGGCCAGCCTCATGGGAAGACCGCCTTTTGTCTGTCCCCCATCAACTGCGGTTGCTGTCGTCGGTTCATGGACATGGCTTTTTTGTCTACTCTTTGCGACAGGTAATCAATCAATTCACCTAGAGTCACGCGTTGATTGCCATCGGTGTCGGCTTGGCCCGCAAGGCCTCGGACCAAGAAATAGCTGAAGATGCCTTGCTTGAAGTCGTCGGAGGCCAACGCGGTTTGGTTGGCAGCTGATGCACTGATCATGGTGACATTGGACGGCAAAGGGGTCAGCGCCGATTTGAACTGTATGCCACGTGCTTGGGGGTCGAGTGACTCGCCTTTTCTCGCCAACCCGCTGTAACAACTGTCGAGAAAAATCGTGATGGATTTGGCTTGTAACTTTTGCAACTCTGCCAGTGCCCATTTTTCGCTGACCGCAGTTTCTGCCAACAATTCTTTGTTGACATCAAAGGGTAACCAGTATTTTTGGGCGTCTTCGTCTGAGGTCAAGCCATGACCGCTGAACAAAATATACACATGGGTCTTGCCCGCCTTGACCTGTGCAGGCAACCAAAATTTCAGGGCAGACAAAATATCGCTGCGCGTGGCTTTGTTGTTGGTCAATAGCTTGATGTTCTCGGTTGGAACACCCATACCGTCGCGCATCAAGTCATGGAATAAATTGGCATCATTGGCAGCGTAAAGCGCCTTATTCAAACCTTGGTATGTCTCTATGCCAATGATCAACACCGCCATATCAGGGGTGGTCATGCTGTTGCCACGGGGCTTCATCTCAGAAGCAGTTGACTCAATCGTTAGGGATTTACTGTTTTTTTTTTGCTCTGCCCGTTCTTCGCTGACAGGGGATGCTTTTCCAGTCCACTGGTTGTTGGACCATACACCTGAAAGTGGCGCACGTCCGTTAGTAAAAGTGTAGGTGCCAAAGCCGTGTCGCATACCGTTCACATAATGGCCTGCATATTTTTCGCCATTGGAGAAAAAATAAACGCCAAACCCGTGTTTCAAACCCGATTTGAATTCGCCTTGGTAGTAGTCGCCTTGGTATTTCTCGCCTGTGAATTCAATAATTCCCCTGCCTTCAAACTTACCGTTTCGAAAGTCGCCTGCATAGGAAAACTCCGCTTCATCCAAAACGCCGCGGCAGCTGTGCCATCGGCTCAAGTCCGTTCCCCTGCAAGTGGGCAAAGTCTCTTGTGCCGAGGCCAGGGAAACAAAGGCCAAGCACAGGCTTACCAGCCACATCCTGGAAAAGCGAATCATGACTTTGCTCTCAAAGCCAGGCCTTGGTTTTTCAGGGTTCTGACTTCGGCTTCAAGTTTTTCACGGTTCCTTGTTGCCTGGCGGAACTCGTTGTTGTACTTGGCTAACTGGACCTTAAGCTGCAACTTGGCTTGCACCAAGGCCTGCTTGTCCAAAGCCCATTGTGTGCGCTCAGTTTGAAGCTGCGCATGTCTGCTTTGCAACGAGGCGTAATCTGGCGTGACAGGATCAGCAGGCTGAGGAAACTCGAAAGGTGCTTCACCGTGTAAATCCACCGCCATCTTGTGGGCCTTGGGCGCGACCACAGCCGTGAATTGTGGTGTTTGGTGCTTGGTGAGTAGCCTGTCGTCTACCGCCTTGGCCATGACTTCCAGACCCAAGACCTTTTCATCTTGGTCCAAGCGGTGTTTAGACAAATCAGATTCCTTTTGCCAAACGTCAAGCCGCTCTTGCTCTTTTACCAACTGATCATGGAGCAAGCCAAGGCGATAGTCTTCGCTGTCAACTCGCTGCATTTTGGTCTGCAAATTACCGACTCGCGAAAGATGGCCTGGACGCTCAGAAGCAATCGAATAAAGCCCCGATATATCGCCTTGAAGTTGGCGCAAAGCCTCCTCGGTTTTGCTTAACTTGGCATCTTGGTCTTGAATTTTTTGACTGAGCTCAAGCACCAAAATGTCGGAAGCAACGCTGGACCGTGATGTTTGCGACAGCAAAGAACCCACCGTAGCAATCACCGCTACAAGCAAAGACAGTGCTAACGCTGCTAACTTCATATATCACCCTTGAGCTTAGGCCACCCCTTCACGCAAATTACTCTGCGTCTTGGCGTGAACGATTTTTGGTTTTTGAATCTCTGGCCAATTCAATCTCTTTTTCCAACTCTTCAAAGGCCTTGGTGCGGCGAATCTTGGTATTGAGGGCCTCGTTCTTTTGAATTTCCTTGGTCATGATGCGCTTCAAATCCGCTGTGGAATAGCTCAGGCGAACATAGGCACGAAAGGTTTTGCCATTGGGAAGCACTTCAATTTTTTCTCTTTGGTAGCCACCCATCTGAACATCTGCCACCACACTTTTGGTCACCCGCTCAACCTCTTTGTTCACAGCGCCATCTTGGGTGCTGCCGCTTTGCGCAGCAAAGTCTGTCATGCGGGAGGAAACCATTTCGCCAAGGATTTGTACGAGTTGGCGCTTGCCAGACAACATCGCCATATCAATGGAGAGTTGAAGATCAGCTGAATTTTCAGTGGCGTTGGCGTAAATAAAGTCAGGGGAAGACTCGGTGTTCAGAAACCATGCAGGCACTTTGCTGATCGTGCTCTGCACCGCTTTTTGACTCTCCATCTCTCGCGCAGCTTCATCCTGTTTCTCCAATAAACGCCGATCAACCACAGCAGGCTTGGCTTCAAGCAAGGTTTCCACCGCTTTCAGTTTTTTGCTTTGCTCATCCAAAGTGGCAGTCAGTTCTTCGAGTTTTTGTTGCATTTCAGCGTCTTGTTGCTTTCTCAACGCTTCTTTTTGTTGCAATTGTTCTTCTAGTGCACTGGGTTTGGTTGCACACCCCCCCAAAACCAGCATTGCAACCATCAAAGAATATTTAATATATTTGAACTTTTCCATAAAATTGCCTTTAATGAGAGCATTTTTGTCAATTGGTATTTTAGAAGCGAAAGTTGAATTTACATAAGCAATTTTTCGGAAGTTCTTGCCGCTACAGGATTTTTGATCAGATTACACCCCTCATTTTTCATAACTTACCCACTTAGTACCCATAATGAGCCTGCGACAGCTTTTAAAATCACAGCAAGGGCATAATGCCCATCACTTGTTAAAAACAAGCCGCTAGGGGTGCTGAGGTCTTTTGTAAGACCAAGGCTGAGAAAGTCCCTTTGAACCTGATGAGGTAATCCTCGCGCAGGGAAGCACGGCTAAAACTACCGCGCCGAACTGCCATTTTTTGAAAGACATCAATGGCGTCAACCCAGCCTCCCATTAACTCTGTATTAGCCCCCGTGGCGGCGTCAGAGCGGGTCTTCACTGGCTTTAGTCACACTTCTCTTTGGTTCAGTCTTGGCGTGGGACTTTTGGTTATACAAATTGGCGCCTATTTGGTGCCGGCCATGGGCACACAAGATGCCTTGTTGGCTATTCTTTTGGGCTCACTGCTTGGCTCCGGTTTGGTGGCATGGGTGGCCAAATTGGGCTGCGACACAGGTCTGTCCAGCGCGGGTTTGATGCACCAGGTCTACGGCAGTGGTTTTGCCAAGCTTCCCATTGTGCTCAATGTCATTCAACTGGTGGGTTGGACATCTTTCGAGTTGGTCATCATGCGAGATGGCACGCTCGCCATGGGGGAGCAACACATGGGTTGGTCAGGTAACTATTTGGTCATGGCGACGGTTTTTTGGGGAAGTATTTTGACTTTGCTCATGGCCAGTTACATGCTGGGTTTGGTGCGAAATTTTGTGAGTCGGTTTGGCTTACCGTTGGTGGTCATGTCACTGGCGTGGTTGACTTGGCAATTTCTAGGGGTTTTGCAAACCCAAGATGTTTCTGCTTTTTGGAACAGGTCTGGCAACAACAGCATGGGGTTTTTGTCCGCCATCGACTTGGTCATCGCCATGCCAGTCTCTTGGTTGCCCTTGGTCGCAGACTATGCGCGTCACGGCAAAAACAGCCGTACCGCCATGTCTGCCACTTGGCTGGGTTACGCCCTAGCCAATATTTGGTGCTACTCGCTGGGCGTTTTAGTGGTGAGTGTTTCTTCGCCTGACAGCAACTTGGTCAGCACCTTGTTACTGGCCCAGGGCGGATTGTTGGCGCTTGGTTTGATTTTGATAGACGAGTTGGACAACGCTTATGGCGATGTGTATTCGGCCTCACTCAATAGCCACAGCCTATTCAGTCGTTGGAGCATCAAACAATGGGGATTGCTGATCGCAATGGGATGCACCTTGCTGGCCATTGTCTTGCCTATGCACAGCCTAGAGCCGTTTTTGCTGATGCTCAGCTCCGTCTTTATTCCGCTGTACGGCGTGATTTTGGGTCGTGCCGGAAAAGCTCCGGCCTCCAATGCGCCACGCAGTATTTATCTGTTGCCAGCCTTGGTATGGCTAATTGGCATTGCAGTGTTCCATTTGTCAGCGCAATTCACGCCCCAGTGGGGGTCAGCGCTGCCCAGTTTGGCGGTTAGCCTGAGCTTGGCATGGCTCAGCCGCGCCAACCCTGCTAAGGATGACGCAGCACATGCATAGTCTCTGGGGCAAAGCCATGGTTCAAAGGGCCGTGACCTCGACCAGTGGTCACGCTTGCCCCCGCTTGTATGGCCGCCAAAATATAACTGCGGGCCTGCACCACAGCCTCTGTCAAATCAAGCCCAAGCGCCCAGTGACTGGCAATCGCAGAAGACAAGGTGCAGCCGGTGCCATGCACATTTTGGCTGCTGATGCGCTTGCTGCGCAGGGTACGCGAGCTGGCGTCAACCAACAAAAGAACGTCGACGACATCCTCGCCTTGCAAATGCCCCCCCTTGAGCAGCACCGATGCAGCGCCCATGGTCTGCAAATCCGCACAAGCCTGAGACAAAGCCGCCTCGTTTGGCACGGGTCTGCCCAAGAGCAAAGCGGCCTCATCCAAATTGGGCGTGATGAGTTGAACCCGAGGAAACAACGCACGCACCAACACAGCGACTGTTTCATCGGCGATCAATTTATCGCCGCTGGTGGCAACCATCACAGGGTCCAGCACCACCCGCTTAAGCTGATAGTGGTCAATCGCCCAAGCCACCACCTCGACCACCTCGGGAGAATGCAACATGCCAATTTTGACGGCGTCCACCCCAATATCGTCCAACACGGATTGCAACTGTGCTTTCAAAAAAGCAGCAGGAACCGATTGAATCGCTTGCACACCCAGGGTGTTTTGCGCCGTCAAAGCGGTGATGGCGGTCATGCCGTAACAGCCAAGCGCAGCAAAGGTTTTCAAATCGGCTTGTATGCCTGCACCGCCGCCAGAATCAGATCCGGCAATGGTCAAGACACGGGGGTAATGGGCATGGGCAGCAGTGTTCATGATTGGGATTATCGTCAGGTCAAGGTGACCCGTCTTGTAAAGGCAGGGCTTTGATGGCGTCTCAGCGCTGTGTGGTTTTAGGGGCAGGCTTGATGGGTCGCCTCATGGCGTGGACATTAAGTCAGCAAGGCCATCAAGTTCAGCTTCACGAGGCACAGGCCCCCTCAGTCCAAGGGTCGGCTGCATGGGTAGCTGCTGCCATGTTGGCGCCTTTGGCTGAGTCAGCGATCACCGAACGCAATGTGGTCAAGATGGGTGCCTATGGCCTCAAGCGGTGGCCCAGCCTATTGGCTCAGCTTCAACAGAAAGTGTTTTTTCAGCAGCTTGGGACCTTGGTGGTGTGGCACAGGCAGGACTTGCCAGAGGCCAACAGGTTTGCAAGCAAATTAGGCGAAACACGCCAACATCTGCCTGAACTGCAAGCGCCGGTTTCTTTGGACCGACAGGCGCTGCAAGCGCTAGAGCCCTCATTGGCTGAATCATTTCATCAGGGGCTGTTTTTGCCTGGTGAAGCGCAATTGGACAACCGTCAATTGCTGGACGCTTTGAAGCATCAACTCAACCACCCTTTGGTCACCCTGCACTACGCAAGCCAAGTTTCGCCAGAACAATTCACGCAAGCCGATTGGGTCATCGACTGCCGAGGCATAGGTGCGAGAACAGATTGGAAGCATTTGCGTGGCGTCAGAGGCGAGGTTGTGCGGGTACACGCACCTGAGGTTCAGTTGAGCCGTCCGTTAAGGCTGATTCATCCTCGCTACCCTCTGTACATAGCCCCCAAACAAGAGGGTGTTTTTGTCATTGGGGCAACTGAAATTGAAACTGATGACACGTCTCCAGCAAGCGTGCGCTCCAGCCTCGAACTCATGAGCGCA
>RFMX01000032.1 GCA_009927495.1 Betaproteobacteria bacterium | reverse complement strand
AATCACGATGTCTTCGGGGGTGGCGGCGGTGCTTTCCACGGGCAGGTACAGGTGATGTCGCCCACGGTGCGAAAACGCACTTGGCGTTGCACCACTTCTTCACCAGCTCGTGGTGGCGTGAGCTCAGTCACCGGCACCAGCAGTCCTTTGCGGTCCACCACATCTCGTTGGTGGGAATAGTAAATAGAGGGCAAGGCAATGGTTTCACGTGCAATGTATTGCCACACATCCAGCTCGGTCCAGTTGCTGATGGGGAAGACACGGAAATGCTCGCCAGGCTGCAGCTTGGTGTTGAAAAGGTTCCAAAGCTCGGGGCGCTGCGATTTGGGCTGCCATTGGCCAAAGCTGTCGCGGTGGCTGAAGATGCGTTCTTTGGCACGGGCTTTTTCTTCATCGCGCCTAGCGCCTCCCATCAAAGCATCAAAGCGGAATTCTTCAATGGCTTCTAGCAAGGTCACCGATTGGTGGGCATTGCGTGGCTCGTCAGGGCGGGACAAACGGACCGTGCCGCGTTTCATCGAGTCTTCCACACTTCGCACGATGAGTTCGGCACCCAGTTCTTTGGCGCGGCTGTCGCGGAAATCCGTGACCTCGCTGTAGTTGTGACCGGTGTCAATCATCAGCAGAGGGTAGGGAATGCGGCCCACGCCAAAAGCTTTCTCGGCGCACTTGAGCATGACCAAAGAGTCTTTACCTCCAGAGAAAAGCAAAGTGGGGCGCTCAAAGGCAGCAGCCACTTCGCGCAGGATGAAGATGGTTTCTTCTTCCAATGCATCTAAGTGAGCGTTACTGAGGGTGTGGATTTCGTTGTTGTTTCTGGCGTTCATGGTTCAGGCTTTCACGTGCAATCCGCACTCTTTGGCAGTCTCGTCTTCCCACCACCAGCGACCGGCGCGGAAATCCTCACCCAAGCTGATGGCGCGGGTGCAAGGGGCGCAGCCGATGCTGGGGAAAAACTGGTCGTGCAGCGGGTTGTAGTCCACGTGGTTGGAGGCGATGTAGTGCCACACGTCGCCCCAGGTCCAGTCGACCAATGGGTTGAGCTTGGTGATGGCCACGCCATTGGTGACATCTGCTTCTTGGGCAGACACCTCGGCTCGGGCTTGAGACTGTTCGCGGCGCAAGCCCGTGACCCAGGCTTTTTGTCCTTGCAAAGCACGACCGAAGGGTTCGAGCTTGCGAATGCCACAGCAGGCTTTGCGGCTGGCCATGGTCTCGAAAATAGCTTGTTGGCCTGGGTTTTTCACGAAGGCGATGACCGCCTCATGCTGCGGTTTGTAAACCTGAATCGAGGCGCGTGAATGCGCTTGCAAACGTTCCAGCAACGCCAAGGTCTCGCTGTGCAAAGCACCGGTTTCTAGCACAAACACGGGGATGTCCAGCTCCAAGCTGTTGATGAGGTGGGTGATGACCACGTCTTCAGCGCCCAAGCT
>RFMX01000174.1 GCA_009927495.1 Betaproteobacteria bacterium | reverse complement strand
GAGACCGAAACCGGTGGTTTTGGTGGCTACACCAGCATTAGTGGTAATGGTATCGTTACCAGCGTGCCAGTAAGCCACAGTGCGTTTGCTCAAGGCGTAGTTCACGCCGTATTGCATGCCTTTCATCTTCAGATCGTCACTTGTTCCACTAGCGTCCAATTTGCCAGACGAGCTAGAGATAAAGATGCTGGCTGCACCCAGAGGAATGTTCAAAGCGAACATGTCTGTTTTCAGGGTGGCTGTACCGGCACTCATTTTGGTGGTCATGTAGGAGGGCTTGGCCATACCTAGGTCGTAGCTGAGGGCAAATGTGGTGAGTTTGTTGGTCTCTGTGTCTGCAGCGTTGTAACCAATTTGAGTTCCACCGGTTCCACCGAGTTTTGTGTACAAAATGTCTTCGCCTTTGGCTGTGTCGCTAGTGAAACCCGCATACAGACCACCAGAAGAATAAGAGGCGCTAAAGCCTTGACCATCACCCACCTTGACGCCGTTGGTTTCAGTGCCTGAAATACTATTGGTGGCGGCAGAGTTTGAATTGCCAAAAGTCTTGGTAAAGCCTAATTTCAGTCCAGGCACGAAGGTAGGCAAATCGTATTGGAAGCCTCGGTCTTGGCGCAATGGGTTGTCTGAAGTCGCGTCATACCCGACCAATGAATACAAATACAAAGCACCGCGGCCGCCAGTTGCACCGCCTGGGTCAGCGCTGACAGTGTTCATAAATGCGTTTGAGTATTGCTTGCCAATACGCAATGCACCAAAGCCACCGCTCAAGCCGACAAAAGACTGGCGATTGGTAGGCGTTGCATTTGATTCGGTCTTTAAGCCAAATTCATACAGATAGGAAGCTTTCATACCGCCACCAAGGTCTTCTTCACCCTTGACGCCTAAGAAGCTGTCGCCCATTTGGTAGGAGCCAATACTGGTTTGTTGGTTGGTAACGGTACCACCTACTGTGGTTTTGGTGCTGTTATAGGTTTGATCGATATTTCCGTACAAGGTTGCATCGGCAAAACTAGTGCCTAAATACAACAAAGATGCTACTGCAACGAG
>RFMX01000033.1 GCA_009927495.1 Betaproteobacteria bacterium | reverse complement strand
AACTGTCTTAATTGAAGATGGTTAGGTTAATATTCTTGTGGAAAAAAGAACGCCTCATTGCAAGCTGAGTGTGGTTAAAACCATGGCTCTTGCTGGAAATGTCCGCACTACTCAACTAGCTCGTCAAGGCGCAAGTGATTTGGGTTTGAGCTTTTCTGACATGGTGAATGTGCTGACGTCTTTGCAGTCAAAGGATTTCTACAAAAGCATGACTACAAATTCAGATTCCAAAATTTGGCAAGATGTTTACCGACCCTTAACAAAAGTTGGATTGATTTACCTTAAATTGACAGTGATTGAAGATGTATTAATTGTTTCATTCAAGGAGCTTTGATGATGAAATGCCCTGTTTGTGGTTCCGCTGAATTGAAGCAAGACATCAAAGATCTTGCCCATACCTTTAAAGGTGAAACAACCTTGATTACCCAGGTTAAGGGAGAGTTTTGCCCTTCTTGCCACGAGTCGTTGCTTTGCGCGGAGGAGTCTGATCGTGTCATGAAAGAAATGAGCGCATTCAATCAACGCGTGATTTCTGCAGCGATGAACTGAAATGCGTAATTTTTTGTAATCTATTTCCATCACTGCTGCAAAAACAGCTTGTAAACAGGGTTAGCGCTCTCGTCCACATACGGGTAACCCAAACCGTCTAAGAACTTCTCAAAGCTGGCTTGGTCTTTGGCAGGCACTTGCAGACCCACCAAGATGCGGCCGTAGTCTGCGCCTTGGTTGCGGTAGTGAAACAAGCTGATGTTCCAGCCAGGGCGCATGGCAGACAAAAACGTCATCAAAGCGCCTGGACGTTCTGGGAACACAAACCTTAATAAGCGTTCTTCTTGCGCCAAGGCCGATCGGCCCCCCACCATATGGCGTATGTGTTCTTTGGCCAAATCGTCATGCGTCAAATCCAAGGCTTGAAACCCGTGGCGGCCCAAATGCGTTGCAATCTTGGTGCTCTCGCCCAAGCTGCCGGTGGTCAAGCCCACAAACACATGGCTTTGGCGGCATCGCTGATGCGGTAGTTGAACTCGGTGATGGATCGCGGCGATTTGCTACCCCCAAAGGCGGGCAAGTCGCCCAGCAAACCGCAAAACCGCTTGAAACTGCCCGCTCTTCGGGAATGGTCACCGCTAAAAGCGCCTCGCGTTCTTCGCCCACCTCGGCCCGTTCAGCAACAAAGCGCAATCGGTCGAAATTCATATTGGCACCACACAAAATGGCCGCATAGGTTTGGCCACGGGTTTTGTGAATGGCAACATATTTTTTGATGGCCGCCACTGCCATGGCGCCAGAGGGCTCGACGATGCTGCGGGTGTCGACAAAAACGTCTTTGATGGCAGCGCACACCGCGTCGGTGTCGACGCTGATGTAGTCATCCACCAAATGGCGCGCCACG
>RFMX01000228.1 GCA_009927495.1 Betaproteobacteria bacterium | reverse complement strand
ACTTTGGCTTCAACTTGGGCAAATGCAGCAGCGCTGGCGCCCAAGCATAAAATAGCAACAGCAGCGGATGTTGCGCTGCGTGCAGAAAACTTCACTTGTTTCATTTAAAACTCCAAAAAGTATCGAAAAGGGGTTGCTTACTCAATTGATTCTTTGCTTTGCATATTTCAGTTCCGTGACAACGTTGTATCCACCCCACCCTTTCATTGTGTTTTTTAACTTTTAAGTTCTCATATCCATATGGTTGACCGCTTTATTAACTTGCTAGACCAAAGCCTGCGCACCGTGTTTGCACCGCACCACGCCGCGCGGCCTGACCCCGCTCAGGGCATAGCTGCCTTGACGCTGACCGATGCCGAGCGTGCCGAGTCCGGCGCTTTGATGCGTGTCAATCATGTGGGTGAGGTCTGCGCCCAAGCTTTGTATGCGGCACAAGCCTTGGCCACCCGCAACCCGCTGCTTCGCGAACAGTTTGTGCAAGCCAGCGCCGAGGAAACCGACCATTTGGCGTGGACCGAAGCACGCTTGGCCGATTTAGGCGCACGCCCCAGTGTGCTCAACCCGCTTTGGTACGCAGGTGCGTTTGCGATTGGCTATGCCGCAGGCAAATTGGGCGGGGATGGCGTGAGCTTGGGGTTTGTGGTGGAAACTGAGCACCAAGTAGGTGCGCATTTGGGCGAGCACTTAGAGCGTTTGCCCGCTGCCGACTTGGCCTCCCGTGCGGTGGTGGCGCAAATGCAGGCTGATGAGGCGCAACACGCGGCTGAAGCGCAAAAAGCCGGTGCGGTGGCCTTGCCACAGCCGTTGCGAGAGGCCATGCGCTTGGCCGCAATAGTCATGACAACTGTGGCGCACAGGGTTTAAGTTTTACCTGGCCCAATCTTGGGTTTTCCAGCCCGATAAATTCAGCATAGATTGGTCGTGAGTCACCAACACGGCGTCAACGGCCTTCGCGTGGGCTGCAATCATCATGTCCAAGGCACTTAAAGACAGTCCCTCACTCTGTAATTTTGCACGTTCTCGGCCATAAACAGCCGCACAAGAACTGTCCCAAGGCAATACCTGAGTCCTTTGGATAAAGGCCTTGACAGCCTGATGCAAAGCCATTGCCTGGGGTCGACGCGCCAAACCAAACAACAACTCGCCCTCAGTAACCGCACTGAGAGCTATGTCGATCATTGCTTGCTCTTGTAGGCGCTTGGCAATGGCATGGTTGCCCCTGATTAACAAACTGATGGTGTTGGTGTCCAAAAGGTAGGTGGCCATCAATCACAGCCTCAATCAGCGAATGGATCACGCAACGAAACGTCTTGCTGTCTTTCTTGAGGACTTAAAAAATCATCATCCACTTCCAGCGTTGCGAGCAGTTGAAAAAAACCTTCCCAGTCAGCCGGTTTTTTGGAAAGGATGACATCGCCCGTTTGGGGGTCTTGTCGAATAAACACCTCTGCTGAGTCAAACCGAAAAGCCATAGGTAAACGTACGGCTTGGCTGCGACCATTGGTGAAAATTTTGGCGGTTGATGACATCTGGCACCCTTGATATATACCATTAATATATACCTTAGTTTACCTTGTGTCACAACATATGAAAAGGGTACAAGCAGGGAAACTTTAAGTGCTGTATGCACCTTGATGCCGAAGTTGTTAAACCTCTATCACCTCAAAACCGGTGGTGATTTCGGCGGTTTTGCCCAGCATGATGCTGGCAGAGCAGTATTTATCGTGGCTCATCTTGATGGCGCGTTCCACCACCTCGGGGGCAAACCTTTTCCACGCACCGTGAAATGCATGTGGATGCGGGTGAACACCTTGGGATCGGTGTCGGCGCGTTCACTGGTCAGCTTGACGCTGCAACCCTGTATGGCGTGACGGCCGCGCTTCAAAATCAACACCACGTCGTAAGCGGTGCAGCCGCCCGCACCCGCCAACATCAACTCCATTGGGCGTGCGGCAAGGTTTGACCGCTTTGATCGGGCTTGGCAGGGTCTGGCGCCCCATCCATGGCCACCACATGACCGCTGCCGGTCTCAGCGACAAACCCCATGGCGGAACGGGTACCGCTCGCGCCTGTCCAACTGACTGTGCATTCCATAGTGGCTCCTTTTGTGTGGTGAGATTGTCAAACAAACATGAAGGCGTTTAGGCTTGCATCAAGCTAGTGAAAGCAGTAAATTATGGATAGCCATAATTTAAGGCCATCCAAAATGAAAACTTACGCTATTTTTGAAGCCAAAAACCGCTTGTCCGAGTTGGTTGCCGCCGCGCAAAGCGGTGAAGAAATCACCATCACTCGGCATGGTGCACCTGTGGCGCGTTTGGTGGCTATGGACAGCGGCAATATTCCCCTCGAGGACCAAGCCCAAACCGTGCAGGCTCAAATGCAGATATTGGCCGATTTAGGAAACGCCATTTCAGCCGATTTAGATGTGAAAAACGCTATTCAAACTGGGCGTGATTGATGGCCTTTGTGCTCGACAACTCAGTGGTTGTTGCGTGGTTTTTCCCCTCGCAAGCCACTCCTTACACCTACGCCATTGCCAAGCGATTGGAGACCGAAAAGGCATGGGTGCCAGCTTTGTGGCAACTCGAAATATCCAACGTGCTGCGTACGGCCTGCCAGCGCCACCGGTTGGAGCATGGCAATGCACGGAACATTTTTGACGCTTTAGGCAAACTGCCAATTTATGTGGACCAAAGCGAGGGCATCTCTGCCAGACAGCTGTTCGAGTTGGCCATGCGTTTCAAGCTCAGCAGTTATGACGCTACCTACCTAGAGTTAGCCATGCGTTTAGGTTTGGACTTGGCCACCCAACACCAAGCCTTGAAAGATGCCGCTGAAGCGGCCAATGTGACGCTTGCTATCTGAAGCTCATTCAAAATATATTGCAGCGCAGCAAATCATCGGCTATATTGGAGCCTCGCTTAGTTTCTAAGCACCTTTTGTCTCCTCCACCCTCTGAAAAGGTGGATTTACAGCCCCGCCCCGCAAGGAGCGGGGCTTTTTTTGAGTCTGCTGTCAACTGCGGGACAATAGTGCATGTCCTCACCCAAAACCAGCACCCAAAAGCCGACCGCGGCCACCAAGCCTGCACGTGTGCGTCGCCTGACGCCTGCCGACTATCTGAAAAAAATCCTCACCGCCAGGGTGTACGACGTGGCCCACGAGTCTGCACTGGACGCAGCGCCCATCCTGAGCAAACGCCTGCACAACCAAGTGCTGCTTAAACGCGAAGACCAA
>RFMX01000034.1 GCA_009927495.1 Betaproteobacteria bacterium | reverse complement strand
GCCATTGCTTTGATGAATAACCCACGCATGGCCAGAGCATGGCGTAATCCTGCTGGTTGGTGGGGCTTGGCCTTGGTGTTGGGATCGGCATTCTTTTTTGACAAAGACATGGCCTTTCCAGGCTATTGGGCATTCATTCCCGTCACGGGGGCTGCCTTGGTATTGCTCGCAGGCATGAACAGCAGTCTCAACAGTACTTGGTTGGCTTCACGCCCCTTGGTTGCCATTGGCTTGATCAGTTATCCGCTGTACTTATGGCATTGGCCTTTGCTTTCCTTTGCGCGAATTTTGGCCTCACAAACGCCTACTGCAGAGGTTCGCTTGGGGCTGGTTGTGCTCAGCTTTGTGCTGGCTTACCTGACCTACCGCTTTGTGGAGCAACCGATTCGCTTTGGCAAAAAATACCCTCGTGCTGTCCTTTGGCTGAGCTTATGGATGGTTGCTGTGCTGCTGATGTCACACGCCATCAACCGTTTCGATGGATTGAAATTCAGGCACCATGGCATGCTCAATGCCGACCCCTCCACCTTGGTGGTGGGTGTTGAGCGTGGCACTTTCACACCCAGTTGCACACTGCCAGCTGATCAGCAGCATTTGCTGATGTGGTGCTTTCAAGATGGCAAGGTCCAACCCCCTACCCATGTGCTGTTGGGCGACAGCAAAGGCGAGGCGCTTATTTACAGCTTGATTCGCTCCTCACCGCCTGAGCACAGTTGGGCCATGATGGGGCCTGTGAATTTGCTTTCAGGGGAGACCGCTCCTGCCAACCGTGCCGCCTACGATGCAATGGATGCCAATCCCAATTTAAAAGTGGTGGTTTTGGCGAATGCATTACGGGGAATGTACCGACTCGATGCACAAACAGGCTTGATCGCCCAACACACCACCACTGAAGAGATTGACAGCAATGTGTCTATGTATTCGGAACGAATCAAGCATTGGCAAGCCTCTGGCAAACGTGTGGTGTTTGTGATTGACAACCCGACATTGCCCGACCCCAACAGCTGCATCAGCGGCGGCTTGACGCGTTTTGAATTTCTCAACAGCGTTTTGAAGCGCAATCAAAATCCTTCATGTCAACTGCGCTTCACCGACCACCTCAAAGGGACAGCAGCCTACCAAGAGTTCATCACCAAGCTGATGCACGACAACCCAGCGCTGCTGGTGTATGACCCGCTTCCTTTGCTGTGCGATCTGCCAGCAGACATTTGCACCATTGCCAAAGAGGGTAAGTTTTTATACAGCTATGGCGACCATATTTCAGATCATGCTGGCATGTTGATGGCCAAGGACATGTTGCCCTTGATAGATGCCATGCGCCCATGATTCGCCTCTCCGAACTCAAACTGCCACTCGACGGTGCTTTCGATCCGCCAGACTTGGCTTCTACCCCGACGCTCTACCCACCCTCACTTGCGCCCTTGATTGCACATACGCTGGGAATTTCCTTGGATGCGATTACAACTTGGAAAGTGTTTAAACGCAGTTTTGACGCACGGCAAAAGCTTCAAGTGGTTATATCGTTGATGTGCAACTCCACGACAGCAACAAAGCGCAGCTACTACTTCAACAACACGCACAGCACCCGCATATCCAAGCCACACCGAATATGCAATGGCACCCGCCAGTACAAGCACCGGAAGACTGGCCAACACTTAGCGCCCTGCGGCCTGTGGTGGTGGGTTTTGGACCCTGCGGCATGTTTGCCGCGCTGGTCTTAGCGCAAATGGGCTTGAAGCCCATCGTCATTGAGCGTGGCCAAGCCGTTCGTCAACGAACCCAAGACACTTGGGGCTTATGGCGTAAATCGGTTTTGAAACCCGAGAGCAATGTGCAGTTTGGTGAGGGTGGTGCGGGTACGTTTTCAGACGGCAAGCTTTACAGCCAAATCAAAGACCCTAGACACTTGGGTCGCAAAGTCATGAACGAATTTGTGCGCTTTGGTGCCCCCGAAGAAATTCTGTGGGCAGCGCATCCGCACATCGGAACCTTCAAATTGGTGAAGGTGGTCGAAGGCTTGCGAGCCGAAATCATTCGCTTGGGTGGAGAGGTACGGTTTGCGCAGCGTGTGACTGATATTCGCTACGACGATCAGCGCCAACTTCAAGCGCTGCAGGTTTTGAAGCAAGACTCGGGTGAGAGCTACGAATTACCTGCACACCATGTGGTGATGGCTTTGGGTCACAGCGCACGAGACACCTTCACCATGCTGCACCGACACCAAGTGGCCATGCAGGCCAAGGCTTTTTCTATTGGGGTTCGTATTGAGCATCCGCAAAGCGTGATTGACCGTGCCCGCTGGGGCAAACATGCGGGTCACCCCATGTTGGGTGCAGCTGACTATAAACTGGTTCACCACGCCAGCAATGGGCGAGCTGTCTACAGTTTTTGCATGTGCCCAGGCGGCACGGTGGTGGCTGCCACCAGTGAAGC
>RFMX01000035.1 GCA_009927495.1 Betaproteobacteria bacterium | reverse complement strand
GCAGCTCGATATCGTCAAGCCCGAAGACCTCGGCGTCGATGTGAAACCGCGTATCAAAACCCTCAAAGTGAGTGAGCCGCCCAAGCGCAGCGCTGGCATCAAAGTGGCCGATGTGGCCGCATTGGTCGACAAGCTGAAGAACGAAGCCAAAGTCATTTGAACCCGATCAGGACACCCCATCATGAGCTCTCTTGTTATCGCTGAACACGACAACCACAGCATCAAACCCGCCACCTTGAACACCATCACCGCCGCCTTGGCTTGCGGTGGCGAGGTCCATGTGTTGGTGGCCGGCAAAGACGCTGCCGCCGCTGCCCAAGCCGCAGCGCACATCGCGGGTGTCAGCAAAGTGCTGCACGCCGATGCCGACGGTTTTGCCCACGGCTTGGCCGAGCAAGTCGCTGCCCAAGTGCTGGCCTTGGCCTCTGGCTACAGCCACATCTTGTTTGCGGCTACCGCCAGTGGCAAAAACATCGCACCCCGCGTGGCCGCCAAGCTCGATGTGGGTCAGATCAGCGACATCACCAAGGTGGATTCGCCCGACACCTTTGAGCGACCCATTTACGCAGGCAACGCCATCGCCACGGTGCAAGCTACCGACGCGACCAAGGTCATCACGGTGCGCACCACCGGTTTTGATCCAGCCGCTGCCACAGGCGGCAGCGCTGCGGTGGAGAGCGTGAGCGCCGCCAACGCAGGTACGCAAAGCCAGTTCATGGGCAGCGAAATCGCCAAGAACGACCGCCCCGAGCTCACCGCCGCCAAGGTCATCGTGTCGGGTGGCCGCGCTTTGGGCAGCTCAGAAAAATTCGCCGAAGTCATCACGCCCTTGGCCGACAAGCTGGGTGCGGCCATGGGTGCCAGCCGCGCAGCGGTCGACGCAGGTTATGCGCCCAACGATTGGCAGGTGGGCCAGACCGGCAAGATCGTCGCTCCTCAGCTCTACATCGCTTGCGGCATCAGCGGCGCTATTCAGCACTTGGCGGGCATGAAAGACAGCAAGGTCATCGTCGCCATCAACAAAGACCCCGAAGCGCCTATTTTTAGCGTGGCCGACTACGGCTTGGAAGCTGATTTGTTCGTGGCTGTGCCTGAACTGGTGGCGGCACTATGAGTTACATAGCCCCCATCAAAGACATGCTCTTCAATATGCAGCACCTCGCTGCATTGGACGAGATCGCCAAAATCCCCGGCTTTGAAGATGCAGGCATGGAAACTGCCCAAGCGGTGCTCGAGGAGTGCGCCCGTTTCAACCAAGACGTGCTGGCGCCCCTGAACTGGGAGGGGGATAAAAACCCATCTGCTTGGAAAGACGGCGTGGTCACCACCACCACGGGCTTCAAGAAGGCCTACCAACAGTACGCCGAAGGCGGCTGGCAAGGTTTGCAACATCCCACCGACATGGGCGGGCAGGGCTTGCCCAAAACCATTGGTGCGGCTTGTGGCGAAATTTTGAATTCCGCCAACATGAGTTTCGCGCTGTGCCCCCTGTTGACCGATGGTGCCATCGAAGCCTTGCTCACAGCTGGCAGCGATGAACTCAAAGCCACCTATCTGCACAAATTGGTCAGTGGCGAATGGACCGGCACCATGAACCTGACCGAGCCCCAAGCCGGCTCGGACCTGTCCATGGTGCGATCACGTGCCGAGCCGCAAGCCGATGGCACTTACAAAGTGTTTGGCACCAAGATTTACATCACCTACGGCGAACACGACATGGCCGACAACATCATCCATTTGGTGTTGGCACGGGTCACCGGTGCGCCTGAAGGCGTGAAAGGCATCAGCTTGTTCGTGGTGCCCAAGGTGCTGGTCAACAAAGATGGTTCTTTGGGTGCTCGTAACGATGTGCATTGCGTGAGCATCGAACACAAAATGGGCATCAAAGCCAGCCCCACTGCGGTGCTGCAGTACGGCGACCACGGCGGCGCGGTGGGCTACCTCGTGGGTCAAGAAAACCGTGGCTTGGAATACATGTTCATCATGATGAACGCTGCCCGCTACGCGGTGGGTGTGCAAGGCATCGCGATTGCCGAGCGGTCCTACCAAAAGGCCACCCAATATGCGCGTGACCGTGTGCAGTCCCGCCCCGTGGACGGCAGCATCAAAGCCGCTGCACCCATCATCCACCACCCCGATGTGCGCCGCATGCTGATGACCATGCGGGCCTACACC
>RFMX01000347.1 GCA_009927495.1 Betaproteobacteria bacterium | reverse complement strand
TGTGTTCCTTGGCATGGCTCAAGGACACCAGCAACATTTTTTCTCGGTTGGTCAAGCGCAGCTTCTGTCCCTCTTGGGGGCCTGTCAGCAAACGGTCCCTCAGACTCAAGCTCCAGCTGTTGTCAGAGTCCAGCTTTTTCACACGCTTGCCTAAGTTTTGCAGCACCAAAACCAACTCGTCAGGGGGATATGGGCTTGGTTAAGTAAAAATCTGCACCACCATGGCTGTAGCCGGCCAATCGGTCGTGCAAAGCCACACGGGCAGTCATGATCACGATGCCTGCATTGGGCAAAGACTCACGCAACCTTTTGCACAAGCTCAGACCACCCTCACCCGGCAAATTCAAATCAATGATGAATAAATCGATGGGCTCTGATTGGGTGAGGTCATCCAATGCCGCCGCACTGGACACACCGACCACAGAAAAATCGTTAGCCGTCAGGTGCAATTCAATTTCTTGCCGTAATAATCTGTCGTCTTCCACAATGGCCACTCTCAATGATGGACGTTGAGCCACGAGCTGAGCTGCGAGTTGGGTTTTCATAAAGGCACCTTGAGAGAAAAGACAACCAAATTTCTTTCCTGTGAAAACTCAATTTGTGCATTGATCTTTTCAGCAGCTGACATGGAAAGCGACAAGCCCAAGCCCATGCCAGGTTGCTCCTGAACATTGTGACGGTAGTAAGCATGGAATAACTTGCTGGTCTGGCGATTTATGCAGATCAATCGTGTTTGAGACTTCAATCACGGCTGTATTGTTTTGAACATAGGCTTTGATCAACACCGTGTCAGTAGGCACATGGTATTTGTAGGCGTTGCTGATTAAATTTTGCAAAATCAGTGACAGCATCAAACGGTTGGTGGGAATACATAAACCGTGTTCAACCTCTAATCTGAAGATCCTAATGTCATCGTAGTCGCCGATAGATACTTCTATGAGTTCTGCGACATCTACTGACTCTTTGACCTGATTGGTATCGAAGCGGTCGATTTTGTTAGAAAGGGCAACATGCTCAATCAATTCGTTCATTCTTTGAACAGAATCATCAATTCGCTTAACTCTTTGCAGCGATTCGCTGTCTATAGACACATTGCGTTTCAAACTGGCGATGGCAAAGCGAATCGTGCCGAGGGGGTTTTTTAACTCATGGGTCAGCATATCGATCATGCTTTGACGTTCCATCAAACGCTCACGCTGAGCTGCAGATTTCGCCGCTTCAAGCTTGAACTCTTGCAGGGTTTCGTTGCTGATTCTGCGACGGTCAAATACCTGAATAATCAAAATCGCAAACAAGAATATCCCCACCCGACCACCATTCAAACGCCAATCACCCAGACTTTGCATGAACAGCGGGGTGGAATGAGAGATTTCTGGGTAGAGATTGAATGCCGTCAAAATACTGCCTAGCAAAATGATTTCAAAAATCACATAGCCAATTAAGGTGATCCAACGCAGCAGCTTGGAGATATTTTGAGCTGTTGCCGCCCCAAATATTTGTACCAAAAAGCAAATCACATAAATTGCTATGTTCAAACGACTTGAATTGGAAAATTGATCGCTGATAACGAAGTACATCGAAACCAAACACATAGCTGCTAACAACCACATCGCTTGACGGTAATAGGCGTGTAACTTATACGG
>RFMX01000186.1 GCA_009927495.1 Betaproteobacteria bacterium | reverse complement strand
AAATACAAGCGCTTGCCTTGCACCACCAAAGGTGAGTGTTCGCCTTGCGCCCACGGGAGATCGGACAGCCCAAGCGACAGCTTGGCGGGCAATGCGGCCAAGGCTTGGGCGCCCCATCCGAGCAAAGCACCTGCGTTGTCAGGCCACTGATTCAGATCGAGGCAGGCGTGGCCACGCCCCCACTGGTGGCTGGCCAAAGCCGCCAACCACAGGTGACGCTCGTCGCTGCTGGCTTGCAAGTTGTGCAGCATCTGCACCAAAGCGATGTCTAAAGCGCTCAAGGGCGTCAGGCTGGTGCCGCGCCAACCGCTGGCAAGCAGGTTTGACATCTTCATGGCAAGGCCTTGGCACAACGTTGGTCGAGCAGGTCAATCAAGGCCCACGGTGGTCGCAGGCAATGCACCCCAGCGCTGGGCGTGTCGATGCCGCGCAAAAACAGGTAGACCGCCCCACCCATGTGTTGCTCGTAGTGGTAGTCGGGTAAGCGCGATTGGAGCAAGCGGTGCAAAGCGAGGGTGTACAGCACATACTGCACCTCGTAGCGCTTGGCCAAAATGGCCGAGCGCAAGTGCGGCGCTTGGTAATCAGCAAGCAGATTGGATTTGTAGTCCAGCACCCAATAGCGGCCATCGTGTTGCAGCACCAAGTCCATGAAGCCGCTGAGCATGCCTTGCAAGACATTGTTTTGCAGACTGGGGCGCTCAAGGTCGGGCAAGACATGACGCTGAATATGTGCATCTAGCTCGCTGCTGCTGAGTTGACCCACGGGCAGGCTGAATTCCATTTCTGCCCACAAAGTGTTGGCAGCCAGGGTTTGTAGGACCAAGGGGGAGCCAAGTGGCTGCATTGGCGCATCGGCGGCCTGCAGCGGCAGGGGTGTGGACACGATGGTTTGCAACCACGGTTGCAACAGGGCTTGGGCGTCGCTAGGAAGCTGCAACCAGTCGGCTTTACGTTGCAGCAGCTGTTGCCAGGCGAAATCTTGTTCGGTTGAGTCAGCATTAGCAAGCGGCCATGCATGCTCGGCTTGGTACTGCAACAAGTCGTGCAGCAAGGTGCCGTAACGTGCGCCAGCTGGGAAGGTTTGCCAAGCAGAAGCAGTTGCCGGTGAAATGGAAGGCAACGCTGTTGGCGCGGCTGATGGCGCGTCCATAACAGTTTCCGTGTCGGCGTCCAGCAGCGCTTCTTCGTGGGGCGTGCCGGCTTCTAGGCCCCGCGTGAGACTGCTGAAACTGGCGGTCCACCAAGGCTGGTGGGTTTGCCTTTGGGGCAGCAAAGCCGATTGCGGTAAAGCGTTGGAACGCGGTGCTTGGTAAGTTTCACCATGGGGGCTGGGCAATGGTTGGATGGCAATGTGCTGACAACTACCCCAAATGTTGTGCAGACGCTCGGCCAAGTCTGCGTGAGATTCGCGTTTTAACAGGCGTGAAACAGCACTCAGGCGCAAGTCTTTGCCCTTTTCCCCCGCCAAGCTGCCTCGGCTGCAGGCAACGCCCAGCCACAGGGCGCGTTTGGCACGGGTGAGCGCGACATACAGCAAGCGCATGTCTTCATCGACATTGGACTCGGTGATGTCTGGTTCTTGTCCTTCTTCGTCTTCAGTCTCAACGCTTTCTTTGGCGTCATCTTTGGGCGGTGCTTTAAAGCTGCCCAAGAACGGCACAAACACCAAGGGGTACTCCAGCCCTTTGCTCTTGTGGAAGGTCACAATTTGCACGCATTGCTCGTCGGTTTCAAGGCGCATTTTTTGTGCCTCTGGACTGTCGCTGCTGGACTGCAGCTTGTCTGCCAAATGCTGCAACAAAGCGGCGGGGCCTTGCAAGCCTTGGCTGGCGTTTTGCAGCAGTTCGCCCAAGTGCAGCAGATTGGTCAAGCGGCGCTCGCCATCAGGCAATGCCAGCAATCGGGTCGCAATGTGTTGCTCGTGCAGCCAGCTGTAGATCAGGGGCAACACGCCTTGCTGCTGCCATTGCTGTAGCCATCGTTGGCAAGACTCGGCCAACGCATCGGTCATGGCGTCGTCTTGTAAAAAAGCCTGTAACTGCGGCATGTCCAAACTCCAAACACGGCAGGCCACCGCGCTGCGCAGCCAAGCGGTTTGGCGCGGCGCACTGATGGCTCTGAGCACCCGCCACAGGTCTTGGGCTTCTTCGCTTTGGAACACATTGGCGTGGTCAGACATGAAGACACTGGGCAAGCCCAACATTTGCAAGGCTTTTTGCATGGCCTTGGCTTGCACATGGGTGCGAACCAACACAGCCATGTCACGCGGCTGCACCTCGGGTTGCTGGCGCAACAAGGCCACCATTTGCGCGGCAAAGCCGTGTGACAAGTGGTGTAACTGCATCGGCACGCTCCAATACTTGGCGTTATCGGGGGGCGGCAAGTGCCATACGGTCAACGGCGGTAACTCGAGGCCTTGGGCGTTGACAAAGGGTTTGGCGTCGCTGCGGCTGTTAACAAGGGAGAATTCAATCTCGCCTAGATTTGAATAAAAAGGCTTCTCTATGCCGCTAAACACATGGTTTACCGCCGCTACCAAAGAGGGGGCAGAGCGGAAGTTGCTGTCCAAACTGTGCAAGGCCTGGGGATTCAGTTTCAGGGCTTGTGTTCGAGCCTCTAGGTAGGTGCGCAGGTCGGCCCCACGAAAACTGTAGATGGCTTGCTTGGGGTCGCCAATCATCACCAGCGCATGTTCGTCGCCCACCTGGCTGTGAGGGTAGATGCGGTCCAAGCTTTGGTATTGCCAAGGGTCGGTGTCTTGGAATTCATCGACCATGGCCACAGGGTATTGATCGCGGATTGCCGTTGCCATTTGACCTTCATCGGCATGCAAAGCGGTGTGCAGGCGTTGCAGCAGGTCTTGGAAATCGAACACCGACAGTTGCAATTTGGTTTGCTGGTATTGCTGGCGCAACTCGTGGGCGGCATGGTCCAGCAAGCGGTCTTTGGAGGGGGGTACGGTAGTTTGGTGTTGGCACAGCGCCTCGATGTGGGCAAAGACGGGGTGTTCTGCTGCCTCTGGCCAGCCTTTGCTTTGAAGGCTGCTCAGGGTAAAGCGATTTAGGGTTTCGCCGCGAATATCCGCTTTAGGTTGACTCCAAGATTGCAATTCATTCACCCAGTTGGCAAAATTTTTAGCGCTGGTGCCCTTCATTTTTTTCGCTGCCTGAGCGGCTACTAAGATACCCGCCAACCCCTTGTCCAGTGCTGCCTGGCAAGCTTGCTTGGCAGCAAGCTCCAAAGCTTGTTCTGTGCTTAACCATTCGCCGTGCTTGGCCAGAACCTGCGCGGGTGCAGGTGGTAGGGCTGCGTCGTTGGGTTGTGGTTGTCGGTCCAAGGTTTGCCAGCGGGTTTTCAAGTCTTTGAGCAAAGCTTGCGGGTCGCCGCCTAACAGCGACTTCAGGATGGTTTGTTGAGGCAAGCTCAGAGGATAAAACCAGCGCCGCCAATGGTCGTTGACCAACTGATGCAGTAACTCGCTGGGGTTGTCGAGGTGGGTTTGCTCAAACAGGTCGCGGCTGTGCAGCGCAAAGCTGCTGAGCATGCGTCGGCTCCAGCCGTGGATGGTGTAGATGGCGGCCTCGTCCATGCTTTGCGCCGCCAAATGCAGCTGCGCTGCACATTGCGCCCATTGGTCTGGTGTGAAATCCTGGGTTAAATCCAGCAAAAAGGGGTCTGGCTTGGCAGTGCGTCCTGCCACTTGGGCGTCAAACCACAGTGCGGCTTGGTGTAAGCGCAGACGGATGCGCTCTCGTAACTCGGCGGTGGCTGCATCGGTGAAGGTCATCACCAAAATATTTGCAGGTTGCAAGCCCTTGGCTGCACGCCCATGTCCCAAGACCAAGCGCACATAAAGCGCGGCCAAGGTGAAGGTTTTGCCGGTGCCTGCACTGGCTTCGATGATTTGCCGCCCAGACAAGGGCAGCGTGAGCAGGTTCAGGCTCATGCGTCTACCTCGTCGTTGGGTACCGCGCCAACCGACGAAGCGGCCTCGCTGGTCAAAGGCATCAGGGCTTGCAACATCGGGCCATACACCCGCTCGGCCCAAACAGGCAACTCCGCCCAGAGGTCCTCAAACTCGGGGAAAGCACGCTGCAGGCTGGGGGAGGTGGCTCGTTCGCCTTCTTGGCAAAACCCTCCTCCAAAGGCTTGGCGAGCGGCTGAAACTGCTTTGGTGGCAACCTCCTCTGGCTTGGTTTTGGGGGACGGAAAGTGCGTGGCCATCAACCAAGCACAGGCGGATTTGCAAGCCAGTGGCAAAGGGCGTTGCCAAGCTTGCAAATAGACCGCACCAAGTCTGCCAGCAAAGCTTGGGCGTGGGAGGCAGGCAAGGGTGACAGCGCCACCAACCCGTCTTCACCGCTTTGCCAGCTGGTGGTGTGAACCCCGGCGGCATTGGCGCTGAGGTGACCCAGCCACAGCGGGGCCAAGGTGTACAAACGCGCTTGACCTGTGGCGCTCAGCACCTTGCCAGGGCGCAAATCGATTTGCGCTGCCGTGCCATCGGGGTATTGACGCCATCTGGGGGCGTTGCCACCAAAGCCTGATTGCACATCGATGCCATGCGCTTGAAAAAGGTATGCCTGTGCAGGCAGGTCTTGGCCAGGTTCATGCAACCATGGAGCCAAATGCCCCAGCACGGTCTCGCGCAGTTCATGCATTTGGTCTTGTTGCAATTGGCCAAATCCGCTCAAAGCCAACATGCCCTGCCGCTGCAACTGCATTAACTGTGTGGCAGGCTCGTCGCTGTAGAGCACCGATTGGCCCATCACAAAGCGTTGCAAACCTGCGGTATCAAAGGGCTCGTCTTCTTCACTGGCTTGCGGTGGTTTGTCCAAGCGAACTTGCAGAGCGGCACGGAAATGCACCTCCTCGGGGTGGCGCAATAAAAGACCGAGCTCTTGCTCAGTCAAGCGACTTAAAGGCGCTGCAATTTGGGAGGCTGAAGTTTGTGCGATAGACGGCGGCAGCGTTGAACGGGTGGTTTGCCAATCAGCGGCATAAGTTAGGAAACCACTGGCTTGCACAAAGTACTTGAAAGAAAACGGCTGCAAGGGTTGCAGCGCTGCTTCAAAGGCTGGCTGGGTTGTCGCCTCGTCATCGTCAGCCGCAAGCTTAGGCAGTGCGTAGCAAAGATTCAGATGGTCTAACAACTGCGCCACCAAGACCGAGGGGGGCAGCTTGGCGTGGTCGCTTGCGCGGCGACCTTGCCAAGACACATACAAACGCTCTCGGGCAGACAGCACCGCCTCTAAGAATAAATAGCGGTCGTCTTCACGTCTGGCGCGGTCACCCGCACGCCTCAAACTGGGATGGCTCATCAAATCAAAGTCGCGTGGTGCGGGTGAGCGGGGATAAGCGCCATCGTTCATGCCCAAGAGGCAAACCACTTTGAAGGGAATGGCACGCATGGGCATGAGGGTGGCGAATTGCACCCCCCCGCCCATGAAGCGGCGTTGCAAACCACCCGCGTCCATTTGCGCCAGCCAGTGGCTGCGCACCACCGCCAAGGCCACGGGGCTGTCAAATTGCGCCAACTGACAGTCGTTCAACCACTGCTCTAAGGGCGTCAAGATTCGATCGAGCAAGCGTTGGTCAGCATCGCCGCCCACCTTGAAAAACCTTGCCACCAAAGCCTGCAGCAGTTGAACCCATTGGCTGGGGGTGTGGTCTTGTGAGAGCTGTTGCAGGCTGAGTTGTACGTCTTGCAAGCTACGCAACAAAGCCGAGACCACAGGGGCGTCTAGGCCGTCCACGCCGGTTTGCGAAAACGTGTCTTGCCAAGTGGCGTGTGCGTTGTCAGTGACGCCCAAGGCATAGCCCAAGAGCAAACGTTGCAGGCCAAACACCCAGGTGTTGTGAGCCTGGTGGGGGATGTTGGCTTGCACCCCCCAGTGCTGACGGTGTTGCCCATCCAAGCCCCAGCGAACCCCTGCATCTGAGAGCAATTGGTGCAAGTCTTGCACATCTTGCGTTTGCAAGTCGTAGCGGTTTCGCACCATCTCCACTTGGAACAAGCCCAGCCATTCGCCCAAACTCCAGCGTAGCTGAGGTAATTGCAGCAAGGTTTGCAGGGCTTGCACAGTGGGTTCTTGCTGCGCTGTGGTGTCTGCCACGGCATAGGGCAGGTGGCGTGAACCCGTGGTGTGGGCTTGCTGCTGGAAACGGCCAAACACCGCATGGATATGCGGTGCAAACGCAGCCATGTCGGGCACCATCACCATGATGTCAGAGGGCTGCAAGTGGGGGTCTGCGTCCAGCCAGGCCAAGATGCGGTCATGCAGCACCTCGACTTCACGTTGGGCCGAATGGGTTTGTACGAATTGAAGGCTGGGGTCGGGTTGGCTGAGCAGGGCGGGGGTTGTGGGCGGTGTGTCCAAGCGCAAGATGGCCGATTGCAAGGCTTGCAACACGCAGGCTTGTTGTCCCGCGTCCCGTGCTTCGTTCAGGGGGTCGATGAACAGGTTGACCCGCTCAAAAGGCGCTGCATTGGGGTCTGCGGCCTCAAAGTTATCGATGGCATGGAGGTAGTCGCGGCCATGCTTGCCCCAGGCAGCCAGCAAGGGGTGGCCCTCAGGAATCAGGCTTTCTGTGAGATGGCCCCAGTGTTCGCGGCTGGGGTTGTGAACAAACATCAGCACGGGAATGAAACGCCCCAAGGCGACCAAAGCCTCTAGGGTTTGCATCGGCAGCGCGGTGATGCCAAACACCAGCAAGCGTGGCGGCAAAACGGCGCGCAGTTGCTGGGGCGACAAGACCTTCAAAGCTTGCATGAACGCTTTGTGAACATCCGAGCGGGCTTGAAAACCAGTGTGTGCTTCAGGCAGATGTGCTTGCACATCGCCCAGCAGGTCGCGCCACATGGCGGCTTGCCAAGCTTGGGCTGGCGCCAGGGCTTGGCCTCGGTCCAGCACATCCCGCCCCGCAGCCCAGTGTTCCAGCCAATCAGCGCGGTAATTTTGGTAGCCATCCAGCACATCGGCCAGTTGCTGCGCCAAGCCAAAGGCGCGGCTGCCTTGGGTTTCTTCGCCAAGGTAATGGGCCAAGGGTGAAAAACAGGGGTCTTTCAGCCACTCGGGCAGACGCCGCAAGATGCGCCAGACCATAGGCGCTTTGTCCAAGGCCATGTGGGCGGGTAGTTTGTCGGCGCCCAACACGCTTCGGTAGATTTGCCATAGCTGGCTGGAGGGAAGTTCCAGCCGTGTGGCGGCGCAAATACCCAATGCCGAGGTGTTGGCCAACGACAGCGTCAGCCAGTGCTTCATGCCATTGCTTTGCACCAGCAGGGTTTCACTTTGCAAAGGCAACAGTGGGCGCTCTTTGACATAGCTCAGCAGAAGTTCGCGCAGGCCTTCCATGCGGTTGCTGTGAAAAACCATGAAACCAGAGGGTGCAGGCGAGGTCATGTGCGGCTAGGGGTGATCAGGGCTGTGAGCTTAAGTCAGGATAAGGCTCAGGGCGTGAGCTTCTTTGAAAGCGCGAGGTAAACCACGTTGTTTTCTCGCTTGTTAATTGTCAATACCAACACGGTCAGCACCTCGTCTTGAACGGTGTAAATCAAGCGGTAGCCCTGCTGACGCAGCTTGATTTTGTAGCATCCGATCAAGGGGCCTTTCAAAGCGCTGCCGGGCAAATGGGGTTGCAGCATCCGTTTCTTGAGAAGCTTGCGAAAAGTTTCTTTAACCGAACCGTCCAAGGCCCTCCATTCAGCCAATGCAGTTACTGTGAATTTCAGGCGGTAGGTTGGCATCACTTAGACCGTATCGATATCGACTTCTACCGCATCGTCTTGTTCGGCCAAACGGGATAAGACCAGGGCCTCCAAGTCGCGGTCGGCCATTTCTTCTAACAAGGCTTCAAACAAAGCTGGTTGCACCATGTAAAAAGCTGGCTTGTTGTGGTTAAGTACGGCCACGGGTCGGTTGTTGGCCGACTTGAGAACGGCCGCAGGGTTGCGCTTGAATTCGGACATGCTGACGGTTTGGTTAGTCATCAAAGTTTCCATATAGAACCTAAAAAGAGCTATTTAAAGAGCTTTATTTTAGGCTAAAAGATATACGAGGCAAGCGATTTCAAGGCTCTACGGCAATGGGTTTTTGCTTTAACGGCTGGTTTTGTACCGTCAAACCTTGCGCTGACAGCTTTTGCGCGGTGACGCCCCCCATGCCCGAAACACGGCGCATCAAGTCCGGCCAATCGGCAAATGGACGCAGCGAACGTTCGGCCAAGATACGGCGAGTGAACGCTGGCCCCAAGCCGCGCAGACCATCGAGTTCGGCCTCGGTGGCATGGTTGACATCCAGCGCCAATCCAGGAGCCAGCAGCCCCCCCAGCAGGAAAAGTAAAGTCAATTTGCCCATACGGTGTTTCGTGTGAAAACACCGATTGAAGCAGTGTGACGCTTTGCAGTGAGGAAGTGGCGCTAGGCAAAAAACCAAGCAACGCTTAAGCGTTGTTTGCCAACCATTGCATATAGCGGGTCACGCCGGTTTGCACATCGGCAAACACATGGTCGCAGCCGCTGGCACGAAGTGCGCTCAGGTCGGCTTGGGTAAAGCACTGGTATTTGCCACGCAGCGCATCGGGGAAATCAATGTAGCGGATGCTTTGGTCTTTCACCGCTTGTGCCATGGCCAAGGGTGGTTGTTGCTGGTCAGCACGGGCGGCATTCACCACGGCCAGCGCCACGTCGTTGAAAGGCTGGGCGCGGCCAGTCCCTAAATTGAACAAACCGTTTTGGGTGGGGTGGTCAAAGAACCACAGGTTCACCGCGACCACATCGTCGATGAACACAAAATCGCGTTCTTGTTCACCAGCGGCATAACCTCCATAGTCGGCAAACAGTTTCACATGACCCTCTTTGCGCAGTTGGTGAAATTGGTGAAACGCCACGCTGGCCATGCGGCCTTTGTGCTGCTCGCGTGGGCCGTAGACATTGAAGTAGCGAAAACCCACCACTTGGGCGGTGTTCTTGGCAAAGTCAGCGCCCATTTCGCGGCGCATCCTTTGGTCAAACAAGAGTTTGGAGTAGCCGTAAACATTCAGCGGTTTTTCATGCTCAGGTGTTTCCACAAAGCTGCTCGATCCCCCATAGGTGGCGGCCGATGAGGCATACAACATACGCACACCTTGTGCCTGACAGGCAGTCCACAACTGGCACGACACGCCGTAGTTGTTGTTCATCATGAACTGGCCGTCGGTCTCCATGGTGTCGCTGCATGCGCCTTCATGGAACACGGCTTCTACTTTGCCAAACTCGCGTTTGGCAAACGCTTGGTAAAAAACGTCGTGGTCTATGTAGTCGCCGATTTGTAAATCAGCCAGGTTGCGAAACTTGTCGCCATCGCGCAAATCATCGACCGCGATGATGTCGGTGATGCCACGCTGGTTCAAGCCTTTGACGATGTTGCTGCCGATGAAACCCGCAGCGCCCGTGACGACAATTTTCATGCGAACAACTCCTGGTAATTCACACCAGCGGTACCAAACTTGCCCACCACAATGCCACCGGCCTTGTTGGCCCAAGGCAGCGCTTCGCGCAGTGTCATGCCAGCACCCAATAGCGTGGCCAAGGTGGCAATGACGGTGTCGCCAGCTCCGGTGACATCAAACACTTCACGCGCTTGGGCCGGCACATGGGTCACGCCTTGGGCATCAAACAAACTCATGCCTTCTTCGCTGCGCGTTAGCAGCAAGGCGTCGAGCTTTAGGCTTTCACGCAGGTTTTGCGCCATGCTCTGCAAAGTGTTTTCATCGCGCCAACGACCAATGACTTGCTGTAACTCAGCGCGGTTGGGTGTGATGACGGTGGCACCGGCATAGCGCGAATAGTCACTGCCTTTGGGGTCGACCAACACCGGCAGCTTGGCTGCGCGTGCTGCCGCAATCATGTCGGCGATGTGCGTCAAGCCACCCTTGCCATAGTCGGAAAACAGCACCGCTTGGTGTTGTCCCAACAAACTGTGAAATTGACGGCTAAGGCTGGCCAGCACCTCTGACTGCGGCTCGCTTTCGAAATCGGCGCGCAGCAGCTGCTGTTGGCGGCCAATGATGCGCAGCTTGACCGTGGTTTGCAGTTGGGCATCGCGGTCCAAATGGCGTGGATGCCGCTTTTCTCTAACTGCTGGATGAGTTTGTTGCCGTTATCGTCTTCGCCCACCACACTCAGCAAAGAGGCTTGTGCGCCCAAGGTGACCACATTGAAAGCCACATTGCCACAGCCGCCTAAGCGTTCCTCTTCGCGGGTTACACGCACCACTGGTACCGGCGCTTCGGGGCTGATGCGGTCTACCGCGCCATACCAATAGCGGTCAAGCATGACATCGCCGACGACCAGCACTTGGGTGCTTTGCAGTTGGTCAGGGGTACAAAAGGTCATCAGAGCTCTTCAATTCTTCGGGGAGGGTAACTGTCCCAAGCTTGGCAGCCTGGACATTGCCAAAAATGGTGCAAGGCCTCAAAGCCACAGGCCGCACAGCGGTAGCGTCGCAGGGGCTTGACCGCGTGGTCCAGCGCCCTTTGCACCTGAGGTTGTTGTTGGGGGTCAAGGCCTGCACCTGCCAGCCATTGGCTGGCCGCGATCAGGGAAGGGTGATTTTGCAAATGCGCGGCGTAATGTGCCCGGCCATCAGCCTTGCCCATGTGCGACTCCAGTGCCACCAGGGCATCAAGCACATCCAAGCTTTGCAATTGTTGGTAACCTTTTTGCAAGAGTTGCAACACCGCTGACTCGCGCTGCACCTGCGGGGCCAGTTGGGCAAGCTGTGCGGCGAACAAAGACAGCGAGGAAGGGAGATCGCTGGCCAGTTGCTGAAGTTGGTCGCAGGCCTGGCCAGTTTGACCCTGCGCTTGCATCCACTGCGCCAAAGCCACACGGGGTCGGGCATGAAGAGGGGCGCAAGCCACGGCCTCTTGCAACAGCGCATGCATTTGTTCGTTGTCCTTGCTTTGTGCTGCCAACTCGCACAGGTAATGCGCACGCCGGGTGTCGAATTGCCCTTGCCCCTGTTGCAGGTCCAGTTGCCGCGATACCTCGGCGGCTTGGCGCCAGTCGCGGGCTCTTTCGTAAATGCTCAAGAGCGCCAGCAAAGCCTGTGCGGCCAAAGGGGTGTCTAGCAAGGCGCGCAGGGCGGTTTCGGCGCGGTCCAAAATGCCCGCTTTGACAAAGTCCATGGCCAAGTCGTATTGCGCTCGCTCCCGGTCAGACTGGCTGATATCGCCGCGTGAGAGCAGGTGTTGGTGGACCCGCACAGCCCGCTCGTACTCACCTCGGCGGCGAAACAAATTGCCCAAAGCGAAATGCAATTCCGAGGTGTCAGGGTCACGTTGCACGGCTTCAATGAAGGCGTCGATGGCCTGGTCTTGTTGCTCGTTGAGCAAATGGTTCAAGCCTTTGAAGTAGGCCTTGGGGTTGCTGCGGTTTTCCATGCGCAACTGGCGCAAATCGAAGCGAGAGGCCACCCAACCCAGCAAAAACGCCGCAGGAAGCCCCAGAAAAATCCAGCTGATGTCTAAATCCATCGTCGTCAAGGGCCGAAAGGGATGTCAGGTGCGGGCGGCGCAGACGCGGGTTTGACGGAGGCTGGGGTTTCGTTGGACGCAGACAAAACCTGTTTGGCCAAACGCCTTTGGCGCCACCAACGCGGCACCATGCCCAAGACACCCACCACCACACCAGCGGCAAAAAAGCCCAACAGC
>RFMX01000042.1 GCA_009927495.1 Betaproteobacteria bacterium | reverse complement strand
GACCGTGTTGGTCAACGGCATCCGCGCTTTCTTGCCCGGCTCGCTCATTGAAACCCGTCCCATCAAAGACTTGTCTCCCTTCGAGAACAAGACCATGGAATTCAAGGTCATCAAGCTCGACCGCAAGCGCAACAACGTGGTGTTGTCACGCCGCGCTGTGATCGAAGCATCGATGGGCGAAGAGCGCGCCAAGATGATGGAAAACCTGAAAGAAGGCTCCATCGTTCACGGCGTGGTCAAGAACATCACTGAGTATGGTGCGTTCGTGGACCTGGGTGGCATCGACGGTTTGCTGCACATCACCGACATGGCATGGCGCCGTGTGCGTCACCCCTCCGAGGTGGTGGTTGCTGGCCAAGAAATCACTGCCAAGATCCTCAAGTTCGACACCGAGAAAAACCGTGTCTCTTTGGGCTTGAAACAAATGGGCGACGATCCTTGGATGGGCGTCAACCGCCGCTACCCCCAAGGCACCCGAATGCACGGCAAGGTCACCAACATCGCCGACTACGGCGCGTTTGTGGAACTCGAACCCGGCATCGAAGGCTTGGTACACGTTTCCGAAATGGACTGGACCAACAAAAACGTGGCTCCTTCCAAAATCGTCGCCTTGGGTGACGAAGTCGAAGTCATGGTCCTCGAGATCGACGAAGACAAGCGCCGCATCTCTTTGGGTATGAAGCAGTGCAAAGCCAACCCTTGGCAAGAGTTCGCGGGTGCTACCAAGCGTGGCGACCGCGTCAAAGGCCCGATCAAATCCATCACCGACTTTGGCGTGTTTGTGGGCTTGGCTGCTGGCATCGACGGTTTGGTGCATTTGTCTGATCTTTCTTGGAACGAAACCGGCGAAGCTGCTGTTCGTAACTTCAAGAAAGGCCAAGAAGTTGAAGCCTTGGTGTTGGCCGTGGACGTGGAGCGTGAGCGCATTTCCTTGGGTATCAAGCAACTCGACTCTGACCCCTTCACCAACTTTGTGTCGGTCAATGACAAAGGCCAAATCGTCACTGGCACGGTCAAAACCGTGGATGCCAAAGGCGCTGAAATCGACCTCGGCGAAGAAATCATCGGCTACTTGCGCGTGTCTGAAATTTCCCGCGACCGCGTGGAAGATGCCAGCCAGGTACTCAAAGTCGGCGACGAAGTCACCGCTGTGGTGGTCAATGTGGACCGCAAGACCCGCAATATCCAGTTGTCGATCAAAGCCAAAGACCAAGCTGACCAAGCTGACGCCATACAATCTCTGAGCCAAAACTCAGGTAACGCCGGTACTACCAGCCTGGGCGCATTGCTGCGCGCCAAGCTTGACACTGGCGAGAAGTAATCCCCACACCCGGGCTCCCCTCCGAGCCCTGTGTGATAACCGCGCCACTTGCCAGTTTTTACAACCGGCATGTGGCCATTTACAGGTTCATACAAAGTAGTAACTATGACCCGAAGTGATTTGGTAGAAGAATTGGCGTCGCGGTTTCCTCAATTGGGCCACCGTGATGCTGAATTTGCCGTCAAAGCTTTGCTTGACGCGATGAGTGACGCCATGGTCAAAGGGCACCGCATTGAGTTGCGTGGTTTTGGCAGCTTTTCGGTGAACCGCCGCCCCCCACGCATGGGTCGCAACCCCCGCTCGGGTGAAGCTGTGGCCATTCCTGAAAAAAGAGTGCCGCATTTCAAGCCAGGCAAAGCCCTGCGCGAAGCGGTGGACTTGCGTACAGAGCAACTTCTCAAAGGCAACACACCTTAAAGCCTAGAATGGCTTGATTCACAGGGGCTCGTCTTGAAACAATTCCTATGGCTGCTGCAGTGGACACTGAAAGCGGCCATTTTTTTGATGCTGTTTGCTTTCGCCTTGAACAACCAAGAGGATGTGCAGGTGCGTTTCTTTTGGGGCTTGCAATGGCGTTCACCGCTGGTGCTGGT
>RFMX01000036.1 GCA_009927495.1 Betaproteobacteria bacterium | reverse complement strand
ACCTGCCCAAAAGCAGGCAGTAGACAGCCACTGCACCAGCGAATGGGCAGAAAAAGTCGGCACGTCTTGGGCAGACTTCGAAATTGCCGGACGCACCAAGTTGCTGGCCGACAAAGCCAACCGCGAGATTTACAGCCTCACGCCCGAGCAACTCGCTGCGTGGAAAACTGCGGTGGCCCCCGTGCAAAAACAATGGGCTGACGAGGTGAAAAAGCGCGGTGAAGACCCTGCTGCTGTGATGAAGGCCTTGCAACAAAGCCTGACCAAATACAAATCTGCCCTGTAAAGCAGCGGCATGTCGTCTTCCAAGAAGAGCGGCTTTGACCGCATCATCGACACCATCGAATGGATGGCGGCTTTGTTCGTGGGCATCGTGGCGGCCAATATTTTTGTGGCTGTGTTGTTGCGTAAATTTTTCGATACCTCCATCCCTGACAGCTTCGACTTTGGACGCATGCTCTTGGGCATTCTCATTTTTTGGGGCATAGCTGCCACCAGTTACCGTGGCAACCACATCACGGTGGACTTGCTGTGGACCCATGCCAATGACCGCTGGAAGCGCTACATCGATATCTTTGCCACACTGGTGTTGATGCTGGTGGTGACGGTGCAAACCATCATGCTGTTTGACAAGGTCTCCATGACTTACCAAGACCATGTATTGACTTACGACCTGAACTTACCCACTTGGCCGTTTTTTGCAGTCGCTTGGATGGGCGACGTGTGTGCGGTATTGCTGATCGCGATTCGCACTTGGCGACTTATCGCGGACCCGCAAGCCTTGGCGCCCGACAGCGAGAACGGACACTGACATGGATGGTATGAACCTGAGTCCCGATGCGGTTGCGCTGTTGGGTTTTATCGCGCTTTTCAGCTTGATGCTGTTGCGCGTGCCGGTGGGCATGGCCATGGGCTTGGTGGGCGTGTGCGGCTACAGCTACATCGCGGGCAGTGGCCCAGCGCTGAAGTTGATCGGCCAAACCTCGATGCGCACTGTCACCGACTACACCTTTGGCGTCATCCCCATGTTCATGCTGATGGGTGCGTTTGTCTCGGTGTCCGGTGTCAGCCGCGAGTTGTTTCGCGCCGCCAATGCCTTCATCGGCCATTTGCGCGGTGGCCTGGGTGTGGCGACTGTCTTGGCTTGCGGTGGCTTTGCGGCCATTTGTGGTTCGTCGGTGGCAACCGCCGCCACCTTCTCGTCGGTGGCTTATCCCGAGATGCGCCGCTTTGGTTACCCCCAGTCGTTTTCCACCGGCGTGATCGCAGCGGGTGGGACCTTGGGCGCCATGCTGCCCCCCAGCACGGTGCTGGCGGTCTACGCCATCCTGACCCAGCAAGACATTGGCAAGCTGTTCATGGCAGGCATCGTGCCCGGCATATTGGCCATGTTCATGTATGTG
>RFMX01000166.1 GCA_009927495.1 Betaproteobacteria bacterium | reverse complement strand
TCGTGCAAGGCGGTCTCTACAACGCGCTGATGCGCAGCCTGCAACAACTGGGCTTGGCCAACGCCTTTGGCGAGAGCGACATTCCTTTCATGGTGTTGAACGTCACCTACCCCTTGGTGCCGGCCCAAGTGATCGATTTTTGCCAAGGCAAACGCGGCGTACTGGTGGTGGAAGAAGGCACCCGGAATACATCGAACAAGACATCGCCACCCAATTACGCCGCGCAGGCGTGAACACACCGCTGCATGGCAAAGACATCTTGCCAGGTGCGGGCGAGTACAACGTGGAAGCCATTACCACGGGTTTGGCTGCTTTTGCGAAGAACTACCTGCCCAAGCAAGCACACGACCAAGCCCAGACTTGGCTAGCAGCGCTGCAGCAACGCCGTGCCGATGTGGCCAAAGCCTTGGGCACAGCACTGCCAGCCAGACCCCCGGGGTTTTGCATTGGGTGTCCCGAGCGGCCGGTGTTTTCTGCGCTGAAGTTGGTACAACAAGAGATAGGCGATGTGCACGTCGCTGCAGACATTGGCTGCCACGCTTTAGGTACGTTTGAGCCTTTTTCAACCGGCCACTCTATCTTGGGCTATGGCATGAGCTTGGCCTCACGCGCCGGTGTGTCCCCCATGATGCAACGGCGCACCTTGGCCATCATGGGCGATGGTGGTTTTTGGCACAACGGCTTGCTGACCGGCGTGCAAAGTGCGCTCTTTAACGGTGACGATGCGGTGCTGCTGATTTTCAAAAATGGCTACACCTCGGCCACCGGCACCCAAGACATCATCTCCACGCCCTTAGAGGCCAAGAAGCAAGCCGCCAGTGACAAGCAAACCAGTTTGTCGCACACCAATATGACCATTGAATCCACCCTCCAAGGCTTGGGTGTGCAGTGGATGAAAACCGTGCATACCTACGAAGTGGCCAAGGTGCAGGCTTTGCTGAAGGAGGCTTTCACCTCCGACTTCAACGGCTTGAAAGTCATCATTGCCGAGGGCGAATGCCAGCTGGAGCGTCAGCGGCGCATCAAGCCTTGGATCAGCAAGTTGCTCAAAGGCGGCAAGCGGGTGGTGCGGGTGAAATACGGCGTTGATGAAGATGTGTGCAACGGCGACCATGCCTGCATACGTTTATCGGGTTGCCCCACCCTCACCTTGAAAGACAACCCTGACCCCCTGAAGGTCGACCCTGTGGCCACGGTGATCGATGGCTGTGTGGGCTGTGGCTTGTGCGGCGAAAACGCCCACGCCGCCACTTTGTGCCCCAGTTTTTACCGCGCTGAAATCATCCAAAACCCCAAGCCACTGGAGCGCATGTGGGCGGGTTTGCGCAGCAGCATGGTTCGCGCCTTGCAAACCGCATGAGCCAGCCCATCAGCCTGTTGATTTGCGCCTTGGGTGGCGAAGGCGGCGGCTTGCTCAGCGAATGGTTGATGGACACCGCACGCTTGAGTGATTTCCCCGCGCAAAGCACCTCTATCCCAGGGGTGGCGCAACGCACGGGTGCGACCACGTATTACATCGAAGTTTTGCCCACACCACTGTCACAGCTGCAAGGCAAAACACCGGTGTTCAGCTTGAACCCTGTACCTGGCGCTTTGGATGCCTTGGTGTCGTCCGAATTACTGGAAACCGCACGCCAAATATCGTTGGGCTTGGTGTCGCCCGAGCGTACCCGCGTGTTCAGCTCATCTGCGAGGGCTCTTACCACCTTGGAGCGCATGCCCATGGGGGATGGGCGATTAGACAGCGCCGGTTTGACGGCATTGGTGCAACAGTTTGCCAAAGAAGCGCATGTGTGGGACTTTGGCGTCATGGCGCAAACGAACGGCACCATGGTCAGCGCGGTCATGCTTGGCGTGATCGCGGGCAGCGGTTTGTTGCCTTTTGAACGCCAGCACTTTGAAGCCACCTTGCGTGAGAGCGGCACACACAGCGCCGCCAGTTTGAAAGGTTTTGCCGCAGGCTTTGCCCGCGTGCAAACCACCCAAGCGCTCAATGCCATGCAGCAAGACATTGGGCCAGACGCGCAAAGTGCTGCGACCTTGACGTCAAAGCCGCAGCCCGCCGTTTTGCAAGACTTGCCTGTCCCTGTGCGTGAACTCGCCAGCTTGGGCTACAGCCGCTTGTGCGACTACCAAAGCCACGCCTACGCTGAGCTGTACCTACAGCGCTTGCAACAAGTCATCAAGACAGAAGAGCAAGCCGATACCGAACACGCCCATGGCTACCAAGCCAGCCGCGAAACCGCCCGTTGGCTGGCCTTGTGGATGGCGTTTGACGACATTGTGCGGGTGGCTGATTTGAAAAGCCGCGCCAGCCGGTGGCAGCGGGTGGCGCGTGAAGTGAAATTGCAAGACGACGATCTGCTGCAACTGTATGACCACTTCAAGCCAGGTGTCCCAGAGTTCGCGGCCTTGTTGCCGACATGGCTGGCCACACCTTTGCAACGCTGGGACAAGCGCCGCGCCTTCAGCGGCCACTCCCCTTGGGCCTTGCCTTTGAAAATTGGCACGCACTCGGTGATGGGTATGTTGGCACTGCGTACCTTGGCCAGTTTCAAATGGCTGCGCCCATGGGGCAGCCGCTTTCAACTTGAACAAGCCGACATCACGCATTGGCTGCAAGCGGTTTGCACCGGCTTGAAACAAGATGTTTCGCTAGGCCATGAGCTGGCTATGTGCGGTCGCCTCATCAAAGGCTATGGCAGCACCAACGAGCGTGGCCGCCACAACCTGCAACACATCCTGACCCACTTGGCAGCCTCGCCGCTTCACAGCGATACAGCATGGCGAAGTGCGGCAGTGGCCCAAGCCCGAGACGCTGCGCTGCAAGACGAAGCTGGCAGTGTGTTGGATGCGAAATTGCGTGGCTTGGGTGTACCGGCCCGCCCCGTGGCGGAACAACCGTTGCGCTTTGTACGAAACGCCAGCCTGCAACCCAAGGGCAGGTCCTAGGGTCTATAGGCGCTTGGCTCAGTTATCCTCTTGTTTTGTTGTTTTAAATAGTAGGTCCTCTATGAACAAGCACCGTTTTTTGCGCCAAACCTCTTTTTCTGTCATTGCACCTTGGCTTTGAGTGGCCTGTGCAGCATCGCGTTAGCGCAAGACAAGGTGCAGCAAGTGCGGGTCTCCACATGGGTGCCTGCACAACACGCCTTGAACCCTGCGGTGCAAGCCTGGGCCGACAGTCTGAAAAAAGCATCCGGCGGCAGCATCAACCCCACACTGTTTCCCTCGGAACAACTCGGCAAGGCGTTTGACCACTACGACATGGCCCGTGATGGCTTGACCGACTTCGCCTTTGTGAACCCTGGCTACCAGCCTGGTCGTTTCCCGATTTTTGCGGCGGCATCCTTACCTTTTGAAATCAGCAATGCCAAAGCGGTTCAGCGCGATCGATGCGTGGTACCGCGCCTATGCGCCAAGGAAATGAAAGAGGTGAAGTACTGCTTTGCTTTTGCCCACGACCCGGCGCATTGCATTCACGCAAAAAAGTACTCTTGCCTGCGGATATGAAGGGCTTGAAAGTACGCCCTGCCACTTCTACCGTGGGTCAAATGGTGACCATGCTGGGCGGCACCAATGTGCAAGCCTCGGCACCCGAAGCGCGTGACGCCATCGAGCGTGGCGTAGCTGATGCCCTGACCTTCCCTTGGGGCTCACTCAGCCTGTTTGGCATCGACAAGGTGGTGAAATTT
>RFMX01000037.1 GCA_009927495.1 Betaproteobacteria bacterium | reverse complement strand
GCAGGCTCCTTACAGCATCCAAGACATGGCCAACGATGCTTTGGGTGTGCTGGACCACTTGCACATCAACCAAGCGCATGTGGTTGGTGTCAGCATGGGCGGCATGATGGGGCAACGCATTTGCCTCACGGCGCCTGAGCGTGCCTTAAGTTTGACCAGCATCATGAGCAGCAGCGGTGCCAAAGGCTTGCCAGGTCCCACATCGGATATGCGCCGCGTCTTGTTCACGCCGCCTGCCAAGCCCGGAACTGACGCCGCCTATCAACATGCTTTGCGATTTGTGAACGCTCTGGCAGGCCCTGGGTTTGAACACCCCGAAGGGTCGCAAGAACGATTGGTTCAAGAGTCTTTAAAGCGCAGCAGCCGTCCCATGGGTGCGTACCGACAAATGTTGGCTGCCATGGCCGACCGCGTGCGCGCTGATCTGCTGGCTCGCATCACCACCCCCACTTTGGTGATCCATGGCAAGGCTGATCCGCTGGTGCCCTATGCTTGTGGCGAAGACACGGCCAGACGCATTCCCAATGCCAAGCTGCATGGCATCGAGGGCATGGGCCACGATATGCCGCCGGGCGTCGTCGACAACATGATGGCTAGGCTTGTGCCTTTTTTGAATGCACACACGCCCTTATGAATACCCTTGAAACATCGTTGCTGGGCAAGGTTGCCACTTATGCCGATCTTTATGACGCTGCCTTGCTCTATCCCTTGCCCAGAGCAGCGCAGCGTGAGCAGATTGGCGTCACAGACCACCCGATTTTTTTAGGTGCAGACTTGTGGACGGCTTATGAGTTGAGTTGGCTCAATGCGCGAGGCAAACCCCAGGTTGCGCTGGGACGCTTCACTGTGCCAAGTGAGAGTACATATTTGGTGGAGAGCAAGTCTCTCAAGCTTTACCTCAACAGTTTCAACAACACCGTGTTTGCAGACATTGACGCAGTTCGCCAAACTTTGCAAAAAGATTTGTCGGAAGCGGTTTGGCGTGGGGGTGTGGTGAAGTCCAGTGTGGGTGTGCAATTGATGTCGCCTGAGCAATACACCAAAGAAAAAATTACTGAGATGGACGGGCTGAGTTTGGATCGATTGGATTTGGACTGCAGCCATTACCAACCTGCGCCTGAATTACTCAGTACCGCCTATAACGAAGCCCCGGTGACAGAGACGCTCTA
>RFMX01000038.1 GCA_009927495.1 Betaproteobacteria bacterium | reverse complement strand
GGCGTCCATGTCCAAGTGGGCAATGCGGCGCAACAAGGCCATGAACGCTGGTGCTTAATGCTTAGCGTGGGAAGGTTCCTGGTAGCAAGATATCGCGGTTGACCGTGTTGATGTCGGTGTGTCCGCAAAATGCCATGCTGAGTGAGAGTTCGTTATGGATGATTTGCAAAGCTTTGGTGACGCCTTCTTCACCCATGGCGCCTACGCCGTAGAGCATGGCACGTCCTATATAAACACCTTGCGCACCCAATGCTTTGGCTTTGAGTACGTCTTGGCCACTGCGAATGCCCCCGTCCATATGCACTTCAATGTCTTTGCCCACAGCATCCACGATGGCAGGTAAAGCATTGATACTGGACTCAGCGCCATCCAATTGACGACCACCATGGTTGGATACGATGAGGGCATCAGCGCCGCTTTGTACTGCCAAGCGAGCGTCCTCTACATCTTGTATGCCCTTCAATATGAGCTTGCCACCCCACAGCTTTTTCACCCATTCCACATCCGCCCAATTCAGTGTGGGGTCAAACTGGCGGCTGGTCCACTCACCCAAAGAGCTCATGTCGTTGATGCCTTGTACATGGCCGACGATGTTGCCAAATTGACGGCGTTGTGTACCCAACATGCCCTTGCACCATTGGAGCTTGGTCATCAGGTCGATGATGTTGGTGAGGGTGGGCTTGGGCGGTGCGGACAAACCGTTTTTGATGTCTTTGTGGCGTTGTCCCAAAATTTGCAAGTCCAAGGTCAAGACCAAAGCCGAACAACCCGCCACCTTCGCGCGTTCAATCAAGCGAGCCACAAACTCGCGGTCGCGCATGACATAGAGCTGAAACCAAAAACCGGCCCCTGCATGTTGGGCCACATCTTCAATGGAGCAAATGCTCATGGTGGACAAGGTAAAGGGGATGCCAAACTTTTTCGCCGCACGAGCGGCCAATATCTCGCCATCCGCATGTTGCATACCAATCATGCCGGTGGGCGCAATCGCCACCGGCATGGCAGTGGCTTGGCCGATCATGGTAGTGGCTGTGGATCGCCCTTCCATGTTGACCGCCACGCGTTGGCGAAG
>RFMX01000360.1 GCA_009927495.1 Betaproteobacteria bacterium | reverse complement strand
GGTCAAGGCAAGATGACCACCCACAGCCAGAAAAAACTCGATGACACGGCGCTCCTAGAGTTTCGCAACCGCTTCAATCTGCCTTTGAGCGACGAGCAAGCCAAAGAATTGGCGTTTTTCAAACCGAAAGACGACAGCCCAGAGATGCAATACCTGCATGCGCGGCGTCAGCAATTGGGAGGCTACTTGCCCAAGCGTGAAACCGCTTGCGACACCATTGCGGTGCCAGTTATCAGCAGCTATGCGAGCTTCGCCGTTCAAGCCGATGGCAAAGAGATGTCGACCACCATGGCCTTTGTGCGCTTGCTGGGAAACCTCATGAAAGACCCGCAACTCGGCTCACGCATCGTTCCTATCGTGGCGGATGAGGCGCGTACCTTTGGCATGGCAAATCTGTTCAAACAGGTGGGGATTTATTCCAGTGTGGGGCAAAAGTACGAACCCGAAGACATTGGCTCGGTGCTGAGTTACCGCGAAGCCATGGACGGCCAAATTTTAGAAGAAGGCATCAGCGAAGCTGGTGCGATTGCCAGTTGGACAGCTGCGGCCACCAGCTACAGCGTTCATGGCTTGGCCATGCTGCCCTTCTACATTTATTACTCCATGTTCGGTTTCCAACGTGTCGGTGACGCGATATGGGCCGCCGCAGACCAACGCGCCAGAGGCTTTTTGCTAGGTGCTACTTCAGGACGCACCACCTTGGGGGGCGAAGGGTTGCAGCACCAAGACGGCACCAGCCATTTGGTGGCGGCCACTATTCCCAATTGCAAAGCATATGACCCGGCCTTCGCTTGCGAGATGGCAGTCATCGTCGACCAAGGCATGCGAGAGATGATGGTCGAACAAAAAGATGTGTTTTATTACATCACCCTGATGAACGAAAACTATGCCCAGCCTGACCTGAAAACCGGCACTGAATCGGAGATATTGCAAGGCATGTACCTGCTAGCTGATAACCGCTCAGTGCTGCCCAAAGCCAAAGCCGAAGTGACGCTTTTGGGCTCTGGTGCTATTTTGCGAGAAGTGATGCAAGCTGCCGACTTGTTGACAAAGGAAGGTATCGCATCTCAGGTGTTCAGCGTGACGAGTTGGAGTGAACTGGCCCGAAATGGCCAAGCCTGCGAGCAAGCGGCTTTGGCAGACGGCAAAACCCTCACACCGTTTGTCACCACACAACTGAGCAACACACAGGGGCCTGTGATTGCTGCCACCGACTATGTCAGGGCAGTCGCAGAAAGTGTGCGAGCCTACTTGCCACCCAGCAGGCGCTACATGACATTGGGCACCGATGGGTTTGGCAGAAGCGACACCCGAGCGGAATTAAGACATTTTTTCCAAGTGGATGCGCAACACATTGCCAAAGCAGCGCGGGTAGCGCTAGCTCAAGCGTGACGTTTTTCAAACGCGAACATAAAGTCGCGCAATTTTTGTACCGCTGACATCGGCATGGCGTTGTAAATGGACGCCCGCATGCCACCAGCGATACGGTGGCCACGCAGTTGCACCATGCCTTGCGATTGCGCAGCTTCGAGGAAAGCCGCGTTCAAGGATTCATCGCGCAAATAGAACGTCACGTTCATGCGAGAGCGGTCTGCAGGGCGCACACGGTTGCTGAAGAAGCGGCTGTGGTCTAAAAAGTCATAGAGCAACTGTGACTTCGCAAGGTTGCGCTCTGCCATGGCGGGCAACCCACCTTCGTCATGGATATGCTGCAAAACCAAGCCCATGATGTAGATGGCGTAGGTGGGCGGCGTGTTGTACATGGACTCGTTGTCCGCTTGCAACTGGTAGTTGAAGGCTGAGGGCGTTGACGCCAGTGCATGGCCGATCAAGTCACGGCGAACAATCACCAAGGTCACGCCCGAAGGCCCCATGTTCTTTTGTGCACCCGCATAAATCAACCCATAACGCGACACATCCAAAGGCCGCGACATGATGTTGGAAGACATATCGGCAACCAAAGGCACGTCTCCCGTGCTGGGCGTCCAATGGCACTCCACGCCGCCGATGGTTTCGTTACTACAAAAATGCACATAGGCTGCTTTTTCTGACAACTGCCATGAGGCAAGCTCTGGCATACAGGTGAAGCCCTGGGCCTCGGAACTGGCGGCAAGATGAACACGACCATAACGTGCGGCTTCTTGCATGGACTTGTGCGACCAATTGCCACTGACCACGTAGTCTGCCTGTCCTGTGGAACCCATCAGGTTCATGGGCACGATCGCGTTTTCTGCAATGGCACCACCTTGCAACAACAACACGCAGTAATTGTCAGGAATAGCTAACAGGCTTTTCAAGAGCGACTGAGTTTGAGCCAAGATCTGGGTGAACTCAGGTCCACGGTGGCTCATCTCCATGACGGACATGCCGCTTCCCTGCCAATCGAGCATATCGCTGGCAGCTTGTCGCAAAACGGCATCTGGCAAAGTGGCTGGGCCGGAACTGAAATTGAGAACGCGGTTCATAGGGTCTACTCAGACAAGTCTATGCCCTCTTGCTGCGCAACCCTTTGCAAAGCTTCCTCAAACAAAGCCCGAGCCGTACCTGATACAGCAGAGAGATAGGCGTGTAGCTTGGCATCATTGACAGAGCTGTTCAAACATTCGCTGCTGTATTTTTCAAAACTGCCAATCTGTGCAATCAACTCCGCCACATGACGGGGGCATTCGCACAGCACTTCGGTTGAAATAGCGGCGACTCGCTGCAAGACCTGATCGGAATACCGTCGCGCAGGAATGGTTTTGGCCGACAATTGCGAAATATGCCTAGATGGATCTACAAAAAGCACCGATTGCATGATGTCACTTAAATCGCTGTCAGATACCGGCTCACGACGCAAAAGCAGTCCCGCATTTTTTAAGTCTTGTATCACTGGGTCCGAGGCATAGCGGTAAATCAGCAAGCCTTTGTTGACCTTCAAACGCTGCTGGAGTCGCAAAATATCGTCTGCATAGTTGGAGAGCACCGAAGACTGGCTTAGCACCAACATGGTTGAGGCGTCATCCACCGCAGGTATTTCGGCTGAAGACAAGGCGTCTTGCAAATCAGTGAACACCTGCACCACCTTCAAGCTGGCATGGCCAAAACTCAGGGTGAATTTTTGGGTTTCTAAGCGGGAGGCCAAGTTGTAGCCGACCACCACCAATGAAATCACCGCGGGTAGCACTTGACGGGCAGCGTGGACCTGCACGGCTTGGCGAGACTCATTCAACAAGCTTTGCAAAGATGACATGTCCAAGTCTGACAAGGTACTGATGGCGTGACCTTGTTGTGTCAAGCTTTTGAGCAAGGTGACCTTGAGCACATCTTGGTCGCTGTAGAGCCTGTGCCCGCCGTCGGTTTTCGGTGGCGTGACCACCGAATAACGGCGCTCCCATACACGCAAAGTCGCCACAGGTAAGCCTGCCAGTTTGGCAACCGCACCGATTCTGTACCGGCCTTGCATTTGATGAGGTGAGGAATTCAGAGACATAGCATCATCTTTCATAGAAATTTGAATAGGTTTTGACCGGATAATTTGTCGATATTAATTGAAATTTCGATTTTTTGCTTGAATAAAACATATTTGAATCTATATTACGATCATAAAACCGATTCAAACACATTTGAGTGGTAAGACCCTGAGACCAAGTCTGGAGATTGAAATGTTTTCTAAATTAACGCAAAACGCAGTCAACACCATGTTGTGGGTATGCAAGCACCAAGACAGCGGGCCGGTCACCACCGACCTGGTGAGTAAGCGACTGGGTTTATCAGTGTCTTATTTGGAGTCGTTGTTCTCTCAATTGAAGAAACAGGGTTTTGTGGTGTCTTACCGTGGCCCCGGTGGTGGTTATTGCACGCAAAGTAAGCCATCCGATTTGATGTTGCTGGACCTGGTTAAACATTTTGATTTTCAAGAGCAAAGCAAGCAACGTAGCCGCGAAGACCAAGGCGAGATGAGCAAAGACGTGGTTTCTCATTTGATGAAAAGTTTTTGGGAAAACCACTTACAGGGTTTGAGTTTGGCCGATGTGATGAACCAAGTACCCGATGACGCTTGGGGCGGGGTACCCAAGTCGATTTCCTCAGCCAAGCTCGATCCCAGGAAATTCAAACCACTTCAAGTCCCCAAATTGCCCACAGGCCCCAATTCAGTGTTCACATTAGCCAGTTCTATGGCCGCCTAAGCACACCTTAGCAACTGGGGCTATGCGCTAAAGTCTGCATCTTTTGAAAAATAAGATGCAGTTGTATGAATCACCCCTACCATTCCAACAGCGCTTGGAAAAACCGAATCGAAGATTTCATGGCAAACCCATGGGTTCAAAATTTCTTGGTTTTTCTCATCTTGCTCAACGCAGTGATCCTCGGTTTAGAAACCGATGCCGAGATCATGAACAGCATAGGTCCGCAACTTCTTTTTCTAGACCATGCGATTTTGTGGATTTTCATTGCTGAAATCGTGGTTCTTATCACTGCCAGAGGTATGGGCTATTTCAAAGATCCTTGGTGTGTTTTTGACTTCATTGTGGTAGGTATTGCGCTGATTCCTGCTTCTGGATCTTTATCTGTACTCAGAGCTTTAAGGGTTTTGCGGGTGCTTCGACTCATCAACAAAGTGGAAAGCATGCGCAAAGTGGTCGGCGGTTTGCTCAGCGCTCTACCAGGACTGGGCTCAGTCTTTGGCCTGATCATGATTATTTTTTATGTGGCTGCCGTGATTGCAACCAATCTCTTTCAGCATGACTTCCCCCATTGGTTTGGCGACTTAGGTGCCAGTGCGTTTACCTTGTTTCAAATCATGACCTTGGAAGGTTGGTCACAAGAACTGGCCAGACCCATCATGGAGGTGTTCCCCTATGCGTGGATCTTTTTTGTTATTTTTATTCTCATCGCCACTTTCATCGTCTTCAACCTGTTCATCGCGGTTATCGTGGACTCCATCACGGCAGACAAAGAACAAGAGCGAAAGGACCATGCACAATTCAACGCCATCGAGCATGAGTTGCGCACTGTTCACCGCGAACTCAGCGAATTGCGTCAGCTGCTTGAGAAGAAAACCGATCAATCCCCTCCTTTGCCTTGAAGATGTTCAGCTGGCCGCTCCCCCCTGCTAACAACGTCCATGCGTGCCGTGTGCGGTCAGCTTTGCCTATGCCCGAGCACCTACGTCATTTGATAGGTAAGCACATCCGACAGATCACGGGCTCAACCCAGTCCCTCGACAACTTCAAACAACCTTTGGGTGACCCTGGTTTGTTTGGACCTGCGTCTATGCCTTGGCGGGTGCATGCGCATTTCATCAGCATGATGGTGGGGGGCTTATCGTCACTGATGCTGCAAGCCTTGCACCCAAGGGCCCTGGCAGCGGTCTGGGACCATTCCAATTTTCGCCATGACCTCAAAGCCCGTTTGGGTCGAACCGCGTACTTTGTAGCCATCACCACCTATGGGCCAAGCGAGTTGGCCTTGAAGTCCATAGAAAGGGTCAACCAGATTCACGCCAATGTACGGGGTACCATGCCCGATGGCTCGGCCTATGTGGCCAATGAACCCGAATTGCTTCGATGGGTTCACTTGGGCGAGGTGAGCAGCTTTTTAAGGGCTTACCAAAGCTTCTCACTCAACCCGCTTGACCCATCAGAAGAAGACCGCTACTTGGCTGAAATGACCTTGATTGGCGAGCACCTAGGCATAGAAGATTTACCCCAAACCAAGCAAGCCAGCGAACAAGCCTTGCTGGCTTTTCTTCCCGACTTGCGCTTTGATCAGCGCACAGCAGAAATCATCCGGGTGATTGAGAACTACCCCAGCAGTCTTTGGGACCGTCCCCTGATCAAGTTGGTGATCCAAGCGGCATTCGATGAACTCCCAGACTGGGCCTTGGCCATGTTGGGGCGAACGCCTTCAAGCCCTTTGCGCAAACAAGCCGTTTGTCATGCACTTCGCTTGGCCGGCTTACCGCTTCAATCCGCGCTGGACAAAGAAGGCGTGGCTGCTTTTTCGCGCCAAAGAATGGCGCTTGATCGCTGAGTTTTTCCAGATTCATGACCTACGACTCCACCCTCCCCTACCCTAGAGACTTGGTTGGCTATGGCCAGCAAGTACCCCATGCCCAATGGCCTGGGCAAGCGCGGGTGGCGGTGCAATTTGTTCTGAACTACGAAGAAGGCGGCGAATACGCTGTCTTGCATGGCGACGCGGGGTCTGAGCAGTTTTTGTCCGAGATGTTCAACCCCCCAAGCTTTGCAGACCGTCACATGAGCATGGAAGGCATTTACGAATACGGCTCACGTTCAGGTGTGTGGCGTATCTTGCGCGAGTTTGAACAACGCCAACTGCCTTTAACGGTGTTTGGCGTGAGCATGGCGCTTGAGCGCCACCCCGAACTGAGCGCTTACCTTGTGCAGCATGGGCATGAAATTGCCTGCCACGGTTGGCGTTGGATTCACTACCAAAACATGGATGAAGCCACCGAACGCCAACACCTGCAAACTGGCATGGACATCATCCAAAGAATGACGGGGCAAGCACCCTTGGGTTGGTACACCGGTCGCGACAGCCCCAACACCCGACGACTGGTGGTGGACCACGGTGGCTTTGAATACGATAGCGATTACTACGGCGACGACCTGCCTTTTTGGATGAAGGTTGCCAAGACCAATGGCGAGGTGGTCCCTCACTTGGTCGTGCCTTACACCCTAGACACCAACGATATGCGCTTTTCTTTGCCGCAAGGGTTTTCGCAGGCGGAAGATTTCTTCATCTATTTGCGTGATACCTTTGATGCGCTTTATGCTGAAGGTGCAGACGCCCCCAAAATGATGAGCGTCGGTATGCACTGCCGCTTGCTAGGGCGCCCCGGTCGCATCGTGGCCTTGCAAAAGTTTTTAGACCACATTGCCAAGTTTGACCGTGTATGGGTTTGCAAGCGTATCGATATCGCCAAACATTGGAAACAGCACCATCCTTATCAGGAAAACACGTGAGCAACTACAGCCTACTTGACCAATGGATAGATGCCCATTTCGATGAGCAGGTGCAATTTTTACAAGCCTTGGTTCGCATCCCCACCGATACCCCCCCTGGCAACAACACCCCCCATGCTTTGAAAACAGCTGCTTTGTTAGAGCAAATGGGCTTGCCCTGCCAGCGTTTGGAGGTACCCGAGGCGGAAGTGAAGGCCCAAGGTCTGACCTCGATCACCAACTTGATTGTCAAGCGGCATTACGGTGAGGGCTTGGTGATTGCGCTCAATGCCCACGGCGATGTGGTCCCTCCCGGTGAAGGGTGGACGCATGACCCCTATGGTGGCGAGATTGTGGACGGCAAGATGTATGGGCGTGCCACTGCTGTCAGCAAATGTGATTTTTCTACCTTCACTTTTGCGCTCCGTGCTTTGGAGGCCGTGGCCAAGCCCAGCAAAGGCCAAGTAGAACTTCAATTCACCTATGACGAAGAATTTGGCGGTGAAGTTGGGCCGGGTTGGTTGTTAGCCCATGGCCACACCAAACCCGACTTGATGATTGCTGCAGGCTTTAGCTACCAAGTGATCACTGCACACAACGGTTGCTTGCAAATGGAAGTCACTGTCCACGGAAAAATGGCGCATGCCGCCATTCCTGACAGTGGCGTCGATGCGCTGCAGGGCGCTGTGGCGTTGCTAAACGCTTTGTACGCGCAAAACACTCTATATAAACAAATTACCTCTTCAGTAGAAGGCATCAGCCATCCTTACCTGAATGTGGGTTTGATTGAAGGTGGAACCAACACCAACGTGATACCTGGCACCGTGGTCTTCAAGCTGGACCGGCGCATGATTCCCGAAGAAGACCCTGTGCAAGTCGAAGCCTCGATTCGTCAGGTGTTAGACCAAGCTGTCGCAGCCTACAACAGCCAACGTGACGCAGCCCACGCCATCCATATCGATATCAGGCGCATGTTGATGGCCCACGCCATGAAACCCTTGGTGGGCAACAAACCCTTGGTCGATGCTTTACAAAAACACGCCAGCACGGTGTTTGGCGAGCCCATTCCAGCCGTTGGAACACCTTTGTACACCGATGTTCGTTTGTATGTGGAACGCGGTATTCCTGGCGTGATTTACGGTGCTGGCCCTCGCACGGTGTTGGAGTCGCATGCCAAGCGAGCCGATGAGCGTCTCGAATTGGAAGACCTGCGCCGAGCCACCAAGGTCATTGCCCGCAGTTTGTCGGACCTGCTGAGCTAAGCTCTTGGCCACCCAAGAACCCTGCACCCCACTTTGAACTGAACTCCTATGCACATGCTTCGTTCTTTGCTTTTTGTCCCTGGCGACAGTGAAAAAAAACTCGCCAAATCCACCAGCACCGCGGCTGACGCTTTGATTTTGGATTTAGAAGACTCTGTCGCACCCGAGCGAACGACCCTAGCCCGTGTCATGGTAGCCGAGTTTTTACAAGCCCATCCAGACCGTAGCCAACAACAGCTTTGGGTGCGTATCAACCCTTTGCAAACCCCACAAGCCTTGGCCGATTTGGTGGCTGTCATGCCTGCCAGACCAGACGGCATCATGCTGCCCAAGCCCTTGAATGGACTGCACGCACAGCAACTGGACCACTACCTATCAGCCCTCGAAACCCGCGAAGGCTTAGCGCTGGGTTCCACCCGCATCATCCCTGTAGCCACCGAAGTGCCGGGGGCATTGTTCGATCTGCAAAGCTATGCGGGTGCGTCTTCGCGTTTACAAGGCTTGACATGGGGCGCAGAAGATTTGGCAACCGCTGTGGGCGCAAGCTCAAACCGAGATGCATCGGGTGAATTCACTTTCACTTACAAGCTGGCTCGCTCGCTGTGCTTATTGGCCTCGGCCCATGCACAAGTACAAGCCATTGATACCTTGTCGGTGGACTTCAAAGACATGCAAGCACTTGCCTTGGATGTGCAACAAGCACGCCGTGAAGGCTTCAGCGGCAAATTGGCCATCCACCCCGATCAGGTCGAGGTGATCAACCAAGGTTTCACACCTTCAGCGCATGACATCAGCCATGCGCAACGCATTGTGGATGCTTTCGCCCAAGCCCATGGCGCAGGCGCTGTGCAATTGGACGGCAAAATGGTGGACAAACCCCACCTCACGCAAGCCCTGCGCTTGCTCGATCTTTCTAGGAAAAACTGATGGCCGGTCTGTATTTCGAAGCGTTTTATGTAGGGCAAGTGTTTCAACATGCGATTCGCCGCACGGTGAGCGAAATGGACAACGTCATGTTCTCTGCCCTCACCCACAACCCCGCAGCCTTGCACCTTGACGAAGAGTATTGCAAACACCACACCGAATTTGGCCAACGCATTGTCAACAGTGTGTTCACCTTGGGTTTGATTGTGGGTGTGTCCGTGGGCGACACCACCCTTGGCACCACGGTAGCCAACTTGGGTTGGGACGAGGTGCG
>RFMX01000459.1 GCA_009927495.1 Betaproteobacteria bacterium | reverse complement strand
CGATGCTTACCACCAAGCAGCGCAGCAAAGTTTGGAAAAAAACATGGGTGCTTTGGCTGCAGGTATGAGCGAGCTGAAAGCACAGCTTCAAGCTGTACAGAAAAAAACAGCTGAGAAAACTTTTGCCAGATCCAGCTCTTCTTCGGACAGTGACAGCGATGGCGGCAGCTTCATGATTTTTATCATTGGGCTTTTGTGTGGCTTGACCGTGGTGCTGAGTTCATTGGCCATTTACAACTTCTTGTCGCATGAACCGGCCAAAACAGATGCCGAGGCCAACCACGACAGTGCCGCTCACGGGGGTGCAACCGACACACACGGGGCAGCTCCCACCGACAAGCACAGTGCTGACGTCAAGCATGACGCTCCAGCCAAAGACAAACCTCATTGATGCACGCAAATTCTGAAAGCGCCCCATGATTTGCACCAGTTGCTACTTCATCAACCCTAGCGAAAATGTTTTTTGCCAAAACTGCGGTTCGCAACTGCCGCATGTGCAAAACGAAAAACCCAATATTTCGCCCCTCATCTTGGCCAACACCCTGGACAACAGTTCGCTGCTGATCTCGCGTGGCCCGTGGGAGATGCGTCTGGATTTATCCACGCCGTTTTTAATCGTTGCTTTGGCCATCTTCCTCTTCACGGGCAATGCACTTTACGCATGGGTGGCGGTGGGACTTGGCCTGGCCTTTGCCTTTTATAAAACCCACGATACCCAGCAAATTATTCGGCAAAGCATTCCGGTTGAACTCATCAATAAAACCATCATTGCCTATGGCCCTGCCAATACGTCCAATCGCTTTACACTGCCCACGGGCGTTTTGTATTTGCTGTCAGACGGCTTGTATTTCAAATCTTTTGACAGCAATGAAGACATCTCTTTTATCCATATCGAGATTTCTTTCACCGAAAGCGCTACGCGCATCAAGGGTTTGTCGTTGTTTGCCAACTGGCATGAAATTCAAATGAACAACGGCATGAACGAAAAATTCACTTTCACTGTTCAAAACGGCGGAGAATGGATGCTGCTGATGAAAGTGCTGCGTTCTGAAATGAAGAAAAAATCTTCCTAAGGCCGAGCTTAGGCCGCAAACATTTCTTGCATTTCCATTCTGATGCGGTAGGCGGGTAAGTTAGTGTCCATGGCCACGTCGTCCCAGCAAAGGGATTGGCCTTTTTTCACCGCACGCACCAATTTCACTTGATGCGCCAATCCCAGTGGCAAGCCGCCCATCTTGGCCGAGGTCGAGGCTGGAAGCAACTTACCCCACACGGTGTAGCCACCTTCGCCATCCAAGGTTTCCCCTGCTTGCAAATCACGCTTGGCGGTAGCAACCACATCAGCATTCCAGCTTTGCGCCACCCCCGTAGGTTCACCACGCAGCGCCACACTGGCCACTGACATTCCCACCTCGAGGCCGATCAAATGCCAGCGCTTATACAAAGTGAAATAACGTCCTGTGGGATCTGTGTGGGCGTTGTACTCTTCAAAACAATGCTTGATGTAATCGGTCTCAGCCTCTACCGTGACCCACACACCCATGCGGATGTCGTAAGGAATAACTCGGCCGTTGGCCTCTAAGGAAGAGATCACTTCCACCATGCCTTTTTGCTCAAGCACCCCACCCTCGCTGATGGGGCGGGTGACAAAGGGAATGTCTTCCACGCTGGCAGGCGGGTAAAGCAGTCCGTTGCTGGGCACACTCAAACCGGTGGCATTGGCGACGGCGGTGCTTTCGATGGAGGGCTTGGAGCCATCCAAAAAGCTGTTGAACATCTTGGGGTTTAAACCACCGCGACTGGCTTGCTCTGGGGTTAAGCCATAGTTGCCCCATACCGTGTCGGGTGTGGATTCCGAAAAATGCGGCAACCACTTGTGACCACGACCCGCCGCCACCACCGGAAAACCGCAGGTACGCGCCCAATCCACCAAATCACAAATCAAGGCAGGTTGATCGCCAAATGCCAAGGAATAAACCACACCGGCAAGGGCCGCTTTTCTTGCAAGCAAAGGACCACAAAACGCATCGGCTTCCACCGTGACATTGACCACATGCTTGCCGTGATCAAACGCAGCAAGGCAATGCTCGACCGCTGCAATGGGGTTGCCAGTGCATTCCACCACCACATCGATACGCGGGTCACTCACCAGCGAGCGCCAATCTTCTGTGAGGAAAGTCTGTCTTTGCTTGAATGCCTCGTCCAAGAACTTGGCCTGTGATTGATGCTCGGGCCAACCTACACGGGCCAAATTAGTTTTAGCGCTTGCAAGGGATAAATCTGCAATGCCTGCCAAATGCACACCCGGCGTACGCGGAACTTGGGCCAAGTACATGGCGCCAAATTTGCCAGCGCCAATCAGCGCAACGCGTATGGGATGATTGTCTCGCTCACGCTGCTGCAGTTGGTGGTGCAAACTCATGCGGCTTCTTTGGCTTGGTCAAAAGGAACGTCGGTGGTCACCAAAGCACTAGCAGGCAAGCCACTGGCCCAAGGCAAATCCACAGGGTAAGGCTTGGACAAGCAGTCGTCAGGCAAGCACTGGATGGGTGCAAAGTCGCGGTGGGCAATGAATTCTGGCCGCTTGTGGCGACGAATATGGTTGCTAACGGCGCACAAACTCAAATACACACTCACTCGGTTCCAAGGCGACAAATTGCTGGCCGACGCATGCACCAAACAGCTGTGAAACAAAATCATGGAGCCAGCAGGGCCCGTGGGGCTGGCAATGCCGCCTTTTTTGCCACCGGCACGTTCAACCAATTGGCTGATGAGGTCGTTATCAACGGTCCACAAGGGGTAGCTGGTGGTGGTCAAGTCGTGCTTGGCATCGATCACACCTTTTTTGTGGCTGCCAGGAATGAACATCAAAGGGCCGTTGAATTCGTTCACATCATCCAAAAAAATCGCCACATTCATGGCCCGTTCGGTGGGCATCATGTCGTCATTCAGCCAAGTGCCGTAGTCTTGGTGCCACTGCCACACATCACCCTCAAAAGCCATCTTGCCGTTAATTTTGAATTGGTGCATGTAAAGCTTCTCGCCAAACAAGTCCTCAACGGGTTCGATCATGCGGGGGTGTCTTGCTAATTTTGCAAAAGGCTCGCTGTACATGTGCGCCGCAAAATTGGTGCGAACCGCGTCTTTGCCCTTTTCTCGCACATTGAACGCTTCACGTCGGCTGTAGAGGCGAGGAACTTCTTCCACCATGACGCGTGTTTCTTCTGGGTTGAACAAACCAGGGAAAAACAAATAGCCTTCTTTGTCAAATTGCTCGTGCTGCGCTTGCGTCAATTTCATGGGGTGCTCCTCAAGACTTGAATTCAGAATTCGGGTAATTATCGCTATTTCCATTTGGCATGGCTTTTCAAGAATGTCCTTGTTTCGACATAATGGATGCATTCTTGTCACTTATGCGCCTGGAGTAACCCACATGAAAAACTTGATTGCCCTTTTTTGTAGCTTGCTTGTTGGATTGAGCTGTGCTTTGGCGGCCGATATTTCTGATGGCAATGCACCGCCAGATCTGGAATCGGCCAAAGCCTTGATTGCCAAAAAAGACTGGGGTTCTGCTGTTGCAAGCTTGGAAAAATTTGTCAAAGCCAATCCCAACAACGCCGATGGATTCAACTTACTCGGGTTCAGTTTGCGCAACAGCAAGCGATACCCTGAGGCCATCTTCAATTACAAGGAAGCCTTGCGCATTGACCCTGCCCACCGTGGGGCGCATGAGTACCTGGGCCAAACCTATGTGCAAACCAAGCAACTCGACAAAGCCAAAGAGCTGCTCGCCTCACTTGAAAAAATATGCGGCACTCAGTGCGAGGAATACGTGGATTTAAAAAAATCCATAGACAAATTCAAGAAGTAACGGGTGCGTGCTTGAGAGGCAAAGCCGTTTTATAGCGAACCTGCTTCAAAGCAAAGCTGCTGCGTATTTTTTCGACGCCTGGGATCGGCGAGAGTTGCTCCAAAATGAATTTTTCCAAAGCCGCCATATCTGCGATGGCCACACGAATCAAATAATCCGAGTCGCCGGTCATGAGGTAGCACTCCATCACCTCATCATGGTCGGCAATGCGCTGCTCAAATTCGGCCAAGGTCTGCTTGGACTGCTCTTTCAAGCTGATGGAGATGAACACATTCAAGCCCAGACCCAAGGCCTTGGGCTCGGTCAGCGCCACATATTTTTGAATCACCCCCGAAGCCTCTAGCGCCTTGACCCTGTTCAAACAAGGCGACGGTGAGAGGTGAACCCGTTTGGCTAATTCGACATTGGTGATGGCACTGTTTTGTTGCAACTGATCTAATATTTTGTAATCAGTGGAATCCAAATACATAAAATATCTCCAAAATCACTATTTCGTATATTTTATGCTTTGAATCAGGGATGAAATGCTATAAATAAGACATTTATTTGGCTGTGTTTTCGCTACATTGGCAGGCATGAATACACGTATCTTCAACCCACCCTTTCCCCCTGCCAACTTGGATGAAGATCCACAAGAGACCGCCGAGTGGCGTGAAGCTTTCAATGCGGTTGTGCTGCAACATGGTGCTGAACGCGCTGGTTTTTTGTTAGACCAATTGGTGGCGCTTGCCCACCAAAACCAATTGGACTGGTCACCCGAATTGGTCACGCCCTATGTCAACACCATTGCCGTGGATGTCCAATCGCCCTTTCCTGGTGATTTGGCCATCGAGGAAAAAATCGCCTCGCTGATGCGTTGGAACGCATTGGCGATGGTGGCAAGGGCCAACGCGGCCTACGGAGAATTGGGTGGCCATATCGCCAGTTACGCCAGTGCGGCCGATTTATTTGAGGTGGGTTTTAACCATTTCTTTCATGCCCGCAATCAACACCACGGCGGGGACTTGGTGTTTTTTCAGCCACACAGTGCGCCTGGTGTGTATGCCCGCGCATTTTTGGAGGGGCGTCTCAACGCGCAAGACTTGGCACATTACCGCCAAGAACTCAGCGCACCCAAAGCGGGGGCTCGTGGCCTCTCCAGCTACCCTCACCCTTGGTTGATGCCCGATTTTTGGCAGTTCCCCACAGGCTCAATGGGACTGGGCCCCATCAGCTCCATCTACCACGCTCGGTTCATGCGCTACCTCTCGCACCGTCAACTGCTGGACTGCAGTCAGCGCAAAGTCTGGGGCGTGTTTGGCGATGGTGAAATGGATGAGCCCGAGAGCATGAGCGCATTGACGCTTGCCTCCCGCGAAAAATTGGACAACTTGGTATGGGTGGTCAATTGCAACCTGCAGCGTTTGGATGGTCCGGTTCGCGGTAACGGGCGCATCATTGACGAACTGGAAAAACTCTTTCGCGGTGCGGGATGGAATGTGGTCAAACTCATTTGGGGCAGCGACTGGGATGGCTTGTTTGCAAGAGACACCAGCAAGCGTTGGTTCGCGCCTTTGCCAACACGGTGGACGGGCAAATGCAAACCTTCGCCGCCAAGGATGGGCGTTTTAACCGCGATAACTTCTTTGGCCAAAACCCCGAGCTTGCCCAACTCGCTCAAGGCCTGAGCGATGAGCAAATTGACCGTTTGAAACGCGGTGGCCACGATTTGGTCAAAATTCATGCGGCTTATGCGGCCGCAGCGGTTCACCAAGGCCAGCCCACCGTCATCTTGGCGCACACCAAAAAAGGCTATGGCATGGGACAAGC
>RFMX01000039.1 GCA_009927495.1 Betaproteobacteria bacterium | reverse complement strand
AAATCCGACGGATTGATTTTGATGGCCTCAGCCTCGTCAGGTTCAGCCAACACCGCCACGGTGCAGGCGCTGGTGTGGATGCGGCCTTGGGTTTCGGTGGCCGGCACACGCTGCACCCGATGCCCACCCGACTCGAATTTCACGCGCCGTAAACCCCAGCGCCTTCAATGCGTATCACCACCTCTTTGTAACCCCCCAACTCGCTGGGCGACTCGCTGATCACCTCAAGCCGCCAGCTTTGGTTGGCACAAAAGCGGCTGTACATGCGCAGCAAATCCCCCGCAAACAAGGCGGATTCATCGCCGCCGGTGCCCGCGCGGATTTCCAGAAAAGCATTGCGAGCGTCGTCCGGGTCTTTGGGCAGCAGCATGCGTTGCAACTGCGCTTCAATTGCCGAAATGGCAGGCTCGGCGCTGCTGATTTCTTCTTGCGCCATGGCCTGCACCTCGAGGTCGGCGTCTTGCAGCATGGCCTGCGCCGCCGCCATATCCGCATGGAGTTGCTGCCATTTTTGGTAAGGCGTGACCAGCGCCACCACCTCGGCGTGTTCCCGCGACAAGGCCATGAATTGGGTCATGTCTTGCATGATGTCTTCGCGGGACAGCAAAAAGTCCAGCTCGGACACACGTTGTACCGAACGCTCCAACTGAGCGCGCATAAAGGGTTTCATGGGGGAGGCGGCAGCTAACGCGAGCTGCGCAAAAAGAAGTGTTCGATGGCACTGCGCGCTTGTTGACGCGCTTGCGGGTCGTCCGAATGCAATTCCGACATGGCGCCGTGCAGCATTTTGTGGGCGAGGTTTTTGGACATGCTGTCCAGCACAGCTTCCACCGGTTCGCCCTTGGCCAGCAATTTGTGCGCTTTTTGCAACTCAGCGGCACGCCACACCTCGGCTTGCTGGTTAAGTTGTTGAATCAGCGGCACATCGCTGCGTTGGTCCAACCAGTTGACAAAGCTTTGCACACCGGCGTCGATGATGACCTCGGCTTCGGCCACTGCGGCTTGGCGGCTGGCTTGGCCGGTTTGCACCACTTGCGACAAATCGTCCACGGTATACAGGTAAACATCGCGCAAAGATTTCACCTCGGGTTCGATGTCACGGGGCACCGCTAAATCGACCATGAACATCGGGCGGTTGCGGCGCTTTTTCAGGGCACGCTCTACAGCACCCAAGCCGATCAAAGGCAAGGTACTGGCGGTGCAACTGATGACCGCATCGAACTCGTGCAAGCGGTCAGGGAGGTCGGCCAAGCGCATGACATCCGCTTTGAGTTGCACTGCCAAGCGCTCACCACGTTCTTGGGTGCGGTTGGCCACCACCATGGATTTGGGGGTTTTGGCGGCGAAATGGGTGGCGCACAACTCGATCATTTCACCTGCGCCCACAAACAGCACATGAATTTGGCTTAAGTCTTCAAACAACTGTGCCGCCAGTCTCACCGAGGCGGCAGACATGCTGATGCTGTGGGCGCCAATTTCGGTGGAGCTGCGAACTTGCTTGGCCACAGCAAACGAGCGTTGAAACATTTGGTGCAGGGTAGAACCCAAGGCACCGACCTCACGGGCGACGCGCACCGCATCCTTCATTTGCCCCAAGATTTGCGGCTCGCCCAGCACCATCGAGTCCAACCCGCTGGCGACGCGAAACGCATGACGTGCGGCTTGGTCGTCCACCATGGTGTAGATGTGGTCGTGCAGGCTGTCGGGGTTCACGCCACCCGACTCGGCCAGCCACTGCAGGGTTTGGGGCATGGCGATTTCTTGCGAGGCGCAATAAATTTCGGTGCGGTTGCAAGTCGAGAGAATGGTGGCTTCGGTTTGCGAACCAAAACTGTGTCGTAACCCGTCTAAAACAGGACCCACTTGCTCAATAGCAAATGCAAACCGACCGCGCAAATCGAGCGGGGCAGTGGTGTGGTTGAGTCCTAGCGCCCATACTGACATAGCTGGGATTATAAAATTTCGTGATGGATAGCTTGTCTCTTATTGTTCACTTAGTCAATTTTTTAGCCCCAGCGGTCTTTATGGCGGCATGGATGGGGGTTCTCAGCCGCCTTTTGTGGCGTCATAAACCCTCGCTGGTCAAGCCCTGGCAGCAGTTTGTCCTGAACAGTTTGGCGGGTATCGCTGTTTTGATTGGCGGATTGGTGCTGGGCGGTCAAGACGGCAAGATGCTGACCTACACCTTGCTCGTGGTGGTGTGTGCATCTTTGCAATGGGTATTTTTCAGGGCGTGGCGTCGCTGAAATCTGCCTAGGTTAATATCCACCTCCCCTATGAACGCACCCACTCCA
>RFMX01000040.1 GCA_009927495.1 Betaproteobacteria bacterium | reverse complement strand
GCCATAGGTTTCTGCGGGCCGCTCGCCCTCGGCGTAAAACGCATTGGGGTGCAGGATTTTTTTGCCAGCGTTGATGAACTGCACAAAGCCCGCCACGCCACCGGCGCCTGAGTAGTCGTCGTTTTTACCGGTGCGCTCGTCCATCAAGCGGATGCGCACACCGTTGTTCAAGTAGCTGAGTTCGCGCAGGCGCTTGCTCAAAATGTCGTAATGGAACTCATGGTTTTGCACAAAGATGTCTGTATCGGGCAAAAAATGCACTTCGGTGCCGCGCTTGTCGGTCTCGCCGGTGATGCGCATGGGAGAGACTTCCACACCATCGACCATTTCCAACAACCGGTTTTGCACAAATCCTTTGGCAAACTCGATGGTGTGCACCTTACCTTCGCGGCGGACCACCAAACGCAACCATTTGGACAGCGCATTCACACACGACACGCCCACGCCGTGCAAACCACCAGACACCTTGTAGCTGTTCTGGTTGAACTTGCCACCCGCATGCAGCTCGGTCAAAGCAATTTCTGAAGCACTGCGACGGGGCTCGTGCTTGTCGTCCATCTTCACGCCGGTAGGTATGCCGCGGCCGTTGTCGGTCACACTGATGGAGTTGTCAGAGTGGATGGTGACCACGATGTCATCACAATGACCGGCCAAAGCCTCATCGATTGAGTTGTCCACCACCTCAAACACCAAATGGTGTAAACCGGTGCCGTCCGACGTGTCGCCAATGTACATGCCGGGGCGCTTGCGAACGGCTTCCAGGCCTTCCAAAATTTGGATGGAACTTTCACCATAGGATTGGTCACCCATGGCTTGCTCAGGCTTTGCGCCTTCTTCTGGTAATTCTTGTGAGGGATTCATAACTCAATTCACTGTGCACAAAGCACAAAAGGGGCAAAGCGTTAAATGCGCATCGGCATGACAACGTACTTGAAATTGGGGTTTTCAGACATGGTCACCAAAACAGAGCTATTGGAGTCAGCCAAGTCCATGCGGACCATGTCTTGCGACATATTGGTCAACACATCAATCAAATATGTGACGTTAAAACCAATCTCGATGCTGTCACCGTGGTAATCAATTTCGAGTTCATCAACTGCTTCTTCTTGCTCCGCGTTACTGGCCGCAACACGCAAAAGACCGGTTTCAAGGTTGATACGAACACCTTTGAATTTGTCGCTGGTCAAAATCGCGGTTCGTTGAAGCGTATTGAGCAAAGTCACACGACCGAGCGTCACTGAATTTTTGTGGTTTTTTGGGATGACACGGTTGTAGTCTGGGAACTTTCCTTCAACCAACTTCGTCACAAAATCCTTGCCTTCAAATTTGAACTTCGCCTGGTTGTTGGCAAATTGCATGTCGATCATGCCTTCTTTGTCGCTGAGCAAACGCAACAATTCCAGCACCGTCTTACGAGGCAAAATCACCTCTTGCTTGGGTACTTCCACCTCCAATGTTGCCGAGGTGTAAGCCAAACGATGACCATCGGTAGCCACCAAGCTGAGTTGTTTTCCTTCAGCCACAAACAAAATGCCGTTGAGGTAGTAACGGATATCGTGAACCGCCATGGCAAAAGACACCTGATGCAACAACTCTTTCAAGGTCTTTTGCGGAATACTGAACATCGGCCCAAAGCTGGGTGACTCCTGCACCAATGGGAAATCTTCAGCAGGCAATGTTTGCAAAGTGAAGCGGCTCTTGCCGCTTTTGAGGATCAACTTACTTTGCTGCGACTCAAGGCTGACCGTTTGGTCGCTGGGCATGGAACGCAAAATGTCCATGAGTTTGCGCGCACCAACGGTGGTTGTGAAGTTGGAGTTATCGCCTCCCAAATCAGCTTCGGTGCGAATTTGGATTTCCAAATCGCTGCTGGTGAGTTGAACCGATTGCGGCGTTTTTTGAATCATCACATTGGCCAAAATAGGCAAGGTGTGACGACGTTCAACAATACCCACC
>RFMX01000430.1 GCA_009927495.1 Betaproteobacteria bacterium | reverse complement strand
TGCCCTTTATCCAAACCGACGTGGCCATCAACCCTGGCAACTCCGGTGGTCCGCTCATCAATATGCGCGGCGAAGTGGTGGGCATCAACAGCCAAATTTATTCCCGCTCTGGCGGCTTCATGGGCATCTCATTTGCCATCCCCATCGATGAAGCGGTGCAGGTCAGTACCCAGCTTCGCGCCTCGGGTCGTGTGCAGCGCGGCCGATTGGGCGTGGGCATTGGAGACGTCAGCAAAGATGTGGCTGAGTCCTTGGGACTTGGCAAGCCACAAGGCGCTTTGGTCAGCAATGTTGAGGCGGGCTCGCCTGCTGACAAGGCTGGCCTTGAGGCTGGCGACATCATTTTGAAGTTCGACGGTAAGAGGATTGAGAAATCTTCAGACCTGCCCCGCGCTGTGGGGGGTACCAAACCCGGTACAGCCAGCACGGTAACGGTGTTCAGGCGTGGCACCACCAAAGACTACCCCATCATGGTGGGTGAGTTTGAAGCGGATAAAACCGCCCAAAGCAAGCCGACCCCTGAAAAGGCTGCTACCCCCAATGCGACCCAACTTTTAGGGCTGACCGTCAGCGATTTGACCGATGCCTTGAAAAAAGAACTCAACCTCAAAGGCGGTGTACGCGTAGACGCCGTGGCTGACCCCGCTTTGAAAGCTGGTATTCGTGAGGGGGACGTGGTGGTGCAGGTCGCCAATGCCGAGGTGGCAGATGTGAAAGCATTCACGCAGCTGCTGTCGCGCATCGACAAAAGCAAGCCCATTAATGTGTTGTTGCGTCGGGGCGAGTGGGCTCAGTACACCGTGATCCGTCCGCGTTAAGCCTCTTGAATACAAAGGGTTTACCCTTGTCGGTTTTTGACGGATTCACCCAACGATTTGAAAATATTTTTCTGTTTTTAAGCTTGTTGGGAGACCTTCTTGTTTAAGCAAAAAATTGTCTAAAGAATTGATTCTAAAAATCTAAATCGATATAAAAAGACGGCAATTCACCACCATGCGAGATTCACAAGACTTTCCCCCCAACGCTCCACAGCTCACCCACAAGTTGTTCTGTTGTTTTCGTGTTGATTCTGTGGATAAGTTGTGAATAAAGTCTGTGTCGCGGGCTTGCAACGGTGGCTTGAGGAACTTGTAAGGGCTTTGGGTAACCGCCTTTTTCCCTACAATGAATTCCCAACTATCGCAGTTGCCATAGATCGTTGGTTCCGGGCGCGTCATACCCTGACGCGCCCTTTTTTATGCTTTTCTCTTCTGTAAATTCAAATACTTAACTGCTCGCCTTGATGAACCACATCAGAAATTTTTCCATCATTGCGCACATAGACCATGGCAAATCCACGCTGGCAGACCGCTTGATTCAGCGCTGCGGTGGCTTGAGTGACAGAGAGATGGAGGCGCAGGTGCTCGACTCGATGGACATTGAGAAAGAGCGGGGGATAACCATCAAGGCGCAGACCGCTTCACTGCGCTACAAGGCGAAAAACGGCGAAATTTACAACTTGAATTTGATCGACACGCCCGGGCATGTGGACTTTTCCTATGAGGTCAGCCGATCCTTGTCGGCGTGTGAAGGCGCTTTGTTGGTGGTGGACGCCAGTCAAGGCGTGGAAGCGCAGACGGTAGCCAACTGTTACACCGCCCTCGACCTCGGCGTCGAGGTGGTGCCGGTGCTCAACAAAATGGACTTGGCTTCAGCAGACCCCGATAACGCCAAAACCGAAATCGAAGACGTGATCGGCATCGACGCGACGGACGCGATTCCCTGTTCGGCCAAAACCGGCATGGGCGTGGACGAAATTTTGGAGGCGGTGGTCGCCAAAATTCCACCGCCTCGTGGCAACCCTGACGGGCCTCTTCGCGCCATGATCGTCGACAGCTGGTTTGATACCTATGTGGGCGTGGTCATGCTGGTGCGGGTGGTCGATGGCCGCTTGGCCAAGGGCGAGCGCTTCAAAATGATGGCTACCAACGCGGTCTACAACGCCGACAACCTGGGCGTCTTCACCCCCGCCAACGAGACACGTGAGTCTTTGGAAGCTGGCGAGGTGGGTTACATCATCGCTGGCATCAAAGAATTGCAAGCCGCCAAGGTGGGCGACACCATCACCTTGGAGAAGAAACTGCCCAACAACCTGGGCCCCGCCGAAGAGGCCTTGCCAGGTTTCAAGGAAATACAGCCCCAGGTGTTTGCCGGCTTGTACCCGACCGAGGCCAACCAATACGACGCTTTGCGCGACGCTTTGGAAAAGCTCAAGCTCAACGATTCTTCATTGCGCTATGAACCCGAGGTGTCACAGGCGCTGGGCTTTGGCTTTCGCTGTGGTTTTCTTGGGTTGCTCCATATGGAGATCGTCCAAGAACGTTTGGAGCGTGAGTTCGACCAAGACCTGATCACCACTGCCCCGAGCGTGGTCTACGAGGTGCTGCGGGCAGATGGCGAGGTCATCATGGTGGAAAACCCCTCCAAGATGCCCGAGGCCAGCAAGATGGAGGAAATCCGCGAGCCCATCGTCACCGTGCATTTGTACATGCCGCAAGACTATGTGGGCGCGGTCATGACCTTGGCCAACCAAAAACGCGGCGTGCAACTGAACATGGCCTACCACGGTCGCCAGGTGATGCTCACCTATGAAATGCCTTTGGGTGAAATTGTTCTGGACTTCTTTGACAAGCTCAAAAGCGTCAGCCGTGGCTACGCCTCTATGGACTATGAGTTCAAGGAGTACCGTGCCGCTGACGTGGTGAAGGTCGATATTTTGTTGAACGGCGAGCGGGTGGACGCTTTGTCCATCATTGTTCACCGCAGCCAGTCGCAGTACCGTGGCCGAGCGGTGGTTTCCAAGATGCGCGAAATCATCAGCCGCCAAATGTTTGACGTCGCCATTCAAGCAGCGATTGGTGCCAACATCATTTCACGCGAAACCATCAAAGCCTTGCGTAAAAACGTGCTGGCAAAATGCTATGGTGGTGACATCAGTCGCAAGCGCAAACTTTTAGAGAAACAAAAAGCAGGCAAGAAACGCATGAAACAAATCGGATCGGTGGAAGTGCCCCAGGAAGCCTTTTTGGCGATATTGCAGGTGGAAGATTGATCGCCGCCCTCACCGGCTTGGTGTTGGCCGCATTTGTAGCTTATGCCGGTGCTTGGTACGCAGGCATGGTGGAAGGCAATTTTGCCTTGCTGTTATTGATGGCCACCACCGTCACCGGTGTGTATTGGGTGGCTGAAAAACTGTATTTTTGGCCCAAGCGTCAACGTTCAGCCCAAGCCTTGCAAGAACAGTACGCCAAGCGTGAACAAGAGTTGATGCAGCAAGGCATCGCCATACCGCATGAGCACCAGCAAGCTTGGGGCCAAGTTGGAAGAGATGTACCGCCAACCTTGGTGGCTGGATTGGACCGCAGGCTTGTTTCCTGTCATCGCGGCGGTGTTCATCTTGCGCTCTTTTTTGTTTGAGCCTTTCAAAATTCCATCCGGCTCCATGATCCCCACTTTGCATGTGGGCGACTTGATTTTGGTGAACAAATTCCATTACGGCATCCGCTTGCCCGTGATCAACCGCAAGCTGACCGACGGTAACGCGGTGCAGCGTGGCGATGTGATGGTTTTTCGCTACCCACCCAAACCCAGCTTGGACTACATCAAGCGCGTGATTGGCATCCCTGGCGACGAGATCGCCTATATCAACAAGCGACTCACCATCAATGGCCAAGCCGTTGGCAAAACTTCGGTGCCTGAATTTTTCGACGCTGACAATATGCGCTACAGCAAGCAGTTCGAGGAACCCTTGCCGATTGGCAGCACCCCAACAGACATGAGCAATTTCCGAGTCCACCGCTTGCTTAATGAAGACCGCGCACCTGCCTTTGTGAGTGGTATTGATGACTTTGCTTACAAAGAAAACTGCATGTACAACGTTGAAGGTTTTGTTTGTAAAGTGCCTGCCGGTCATTACTTCATGATGGGTGACAACCGCGACAACTCGCTGGATTCCCGCTACTGGGGCTTTGTGCCCGACCAAAACATCGTGGGCAAAGCGTTTTTTGTGTGGATGAATTTTGGCAATCCCAGCCGCGTTGGTGGTTTTGACTGACGATGGCCGAGGTGCATGAGAAGTTGACCACCTCGGGCTTGCAAGACAGGTTACAGCATCGCTTCGCCCAGCCGCAACTGCTTGAACTGGCGTTGACCCATCGCAGTTTCAGCAGCCAACACAATGAACGCCTCGAGTTTTTAGGCGACTCGGTGCTCAATTTGGCCGTGTCTCGCATGCTCTACTCCGCATTGCGCGACCAGCCTGAGGGCGATCTTTCCCGGGTACGCGCTAATTTGGTTAAGCAAGACACCTTGCACCGCTTGGCCCTTGATTTGGGTTTGAGTGGCTTGATCCGATTGGGCGAGGGCGAGATGCGCTCAGGCGGCCAGCAACGCCCCTCTATCCTGGCTGATGCTTTAGAGGCCATCATCGGCGCGGTGTTGATGGATGCAGGTTACGACGCAGCTGAAGGCTTGGTGCTGCGTTTGTTTGACAAGGTGACCATCTCTCCGACGATGACCGCTGCCGCCAAAGACCCCAAAACCGAATTGCAAGAGTGGTTGCAGGCCAGGCGTATGCAACTGCCCATCTACCGTGTGGCAGGTACCACCGGTGCTGCCCACCAACAGACTTTTGATGTCGAATGCGAAATTGCCGAGCTCAAGCAAGCCCAGCGCGGCATTGGCAACTCGCGGCGCAGCGGCGAACAAGCGGCCGCGGCCGCCATGCTCCAATGGTTGCAGGAGCATCCTTTATGACAGACCCTTTAAGCTCGGCACCAACCGGCACGCAACGCTGTGGCTTGGTGGCCATTGTGGGCAAGCCCAATGTGGGCAAATCGACCTTGCTC
>RFMX01000041.1 GCA_009927495.1 Betaproteobacteria bacterium | reverse complement strand
TCCACGGCGTAAACGCAAGCCTGCCGGCCGTGGCCCCAGCACCGGTGGTGACGCCGCGGCGTGAGCCCATCAGGCTGCCGAGAACCCGTCAGTGCTGTTGTGGCACTGGGCGCCAATTTGGGTGACGCCGCGTCCACTCTGCGCCAAGCCTTGGCAGACATCGCCGCATTGCCCCATATCCAACTGCTGCAAGCCTCGCCTTTGCTTAGCAGCGCACCGTTAGATGCCGATGGCCCTGCGTATGTCAATGCCGTGGCTTGCCTTGAAACCCGAGTCAACGCGATTGAGCTGTTGCAAGCTTTGCAGGATTTGGAAAACGCCGCAGGCCGCACCCGTGACTATCACCACGCACCTCGCACCCTGGATTTAGATCTGCTGTTTTACGGCGAAGCCCAGATGCAAAGCGATTTTTTATGCTTGCCCCATCCGCGTTGGACGCAACGCGCTTTTGTGTTGCTGCCCTTGCAAGTGGTCTGCCCCGAGAAGGTGACGCCCGATATGTTGGCTGCCGTTGCCAATCAAGCCACGGTTTGGCTTGAAGGCTGAGCCTTTACTGCGGAATTTTTCGCGCTTCTTCTATTTGGTATTCGAAGTAGCGCTGAAAACCATAGGCCAAGGTGGAGAGCAAAGCCGTGGTGCCCACCATCAGCGACAACACCAAAGCGCCCACTGTCAGCCAATTGGTGTTTCCTGCAGGGGACGCCTCATCTGCTTGAGGGTTGTAAGTGCTGTTCCATCGTTCGGTGGACATCAAGCCCCAGTAAATCGCGTTCAGCGCACCACTGGCAATGGTGATGCCCAAGAGAGGAAGCAACATCCAACTGAGCGGATCGTCCACGCCAAAATCTTGGGCGCGCTCGAACCCATACCAACCCAGCAAAGTGGGCCAAGGCAACACCCAGGCCAGCCAATCACCTCTGCCGTACATGTAAAAACGCTGCAAACCCAAAGGGCCACCCAAAAAGCTCAACCAAGTTGCCAATGTTTTATTTTTCATGAGGCAGATTATCGGTTTGGCGGCGTGAGCTCGCTGGCAGGGCTGGAATCCCCCGCCCCCAAGG
>RFMX01000180.1 GCA_009927495.1 Betaproteobacteria bacterium | reverse complement strand
GATGGGTGGGAAACAAGTCGCTATCTTGGCGCCCACCACGCTCTTGGCAGAACAGCATTTCCAAACCTTGACAGACCGCTTTGCCAAATGGCCCGTGAAGATCGCCGAGATGAGCCGTTTTCGCTCGGCCAAGGAGATCAAAGCCTCCATGACGGGCTTGGAAGCAGGCTCTATCGATATCGTGGTGGGTACCCATAAGTTGATCAGCGACTCCGTCAAGTTCAAAGATTTGGGGCTGTTGGTCATTGATGAGGAGCACCGTTTCGGTGTACGTCACAAAGAAGCCATCAAAGCCATGCGGGCTGAGGTGGATATCCTGACCCTTACGGCCACACCCATTCCTCGCACCTTGGGCATGGCCTTGGAAGGTTTGCGCGACTTGAGCGTGATTGCCACTGCACCACAGCGCCGCTTGGCCATCAAAACCTTTGTTCGAACCGAAGACAACGGCGTCATCCGCGAAGCGGTATTAAGGGAATTGAAGCGCGGCGGCCAGTGCTATTTCTTGCACAACGAAGTCGAGACCATCCAAAACCGCAAAGAGCGCTTGCAAGAACTGATTCCCGAAGCCCGCATCGCTGTGGCGCATGGGCAAATGCCAGAGCGTGAGTTGGAAAAGGTCATGCGTGACTTTGTGGCACAGCGCTTCAATATTTTGCTCTGCTCCACCATCATCGAAACTGGTATCGATGTGCCCAGCGCCAACACGATTTTGATGAGCCGTGCGGATAAATTCGGACTTGCGCAGTTGCATCAGTTGCGTGGCCGTGTCGGTCGCAGTCACCACCAAGCCTATGCCTATTTGCTGGTTCCCGATTTGCAGGGTCTTAGCAAAAACGCCACCCAAAGGCTGGACGCCATCCAACAAATGGAAGAGTTGGGTTCCGGTTTTTACTTGGCGATGCACGACTTGGAAATACGCGGTGCAGGCGAAGTGCTGGGTGAAAACCAAAGCGGCAATATGCTGGAGGTGGGTTTTCAGCTCTACAACGAAATGCTGTCCGAAGCGGTAAGAGCGCTTAAAAACGGCGAAGAACCCGACTTGCTCAGCCCCTTGCAAGCGACAACCGAAATCAATCTGCATTCGCCTGCCCTGCTGCCCGACGACTACTGCGGCGATGTGCATCTGCGTTTGTCTTTTTACAAAAAACTCGCCACTGCCAAGAACCAAGACCAAGTGGATGCCCTGCTAGAAGAACTGGTTGACCGCTTTGGTAAGCTTCCCTCGCAAGCGCAAACCCTGATCGACACCCACCGCCTGCGGGTTTTGGCCAAACCTTATGGCGTGGCCAAGGTCGATGCGGCCCCTGGCGTCATCCTCATCAGCTTCAAGCAGCATGCACCTGTCGACGGTATGCGCATCATTCAGTTGGTGCAAAAAAACAAGCACATCAAGTTAGCGGGCAACGACAAATTGCGTATCGAGCGTGCATTGCCCGAGGTCAAAGACAGAGCGCAAATGGTCAGGGACATCTTGCGCTCCTTGGGCGAACCGGTGTCGCCAGCCAAAGCGGTGGTGGCGTCATGAGTCTGAGTGCTTTGCCTGCAGTTGAGCATGCCCCTGGGCTGTGGGTCAAAGGCCTTAAG
>RFMX01000043.1 GCA_009927495.1 Betaproteobacteria bacterium | reverse complement strand
GGTGTCCAAAAAGCTTTGCAAGTCGGTGAACGCATAGGCCGCACGCAGTTCTTCCACGCTTTGGTAGCGCAAGCGCACCTTGTTGCGTTGGGCCAAAGCAAAAATCAGCTCGGGTTCCAAAGAGCCTTCGATGTGCATGTGCAGCTCGGTTTTGGGCATGGCGCGTAGCAAGTCTGGCAAACGCTCAGGGGGAATAGCTGCGAAATTCATTCAACACACTCCAAAAGTAATGCCCTGTTGTTGCAAAAAGCGGCGGTAGGCCACCGAGCCTTTGTCCATCGCCACATGGGATTCTGCCCCAGCCTTCAATGGCAGCAAGCGAGGGCGCTGCGATTCCAGCACCGGTTTGTCTTGCAAAAAAATCGTGTCTTGAAACGCCAGCACGTTTGCTGCAGGCGCATCAAAGTCGGCAATCGCCATGCGAAACCACACTTGACTGAACTCAGGCGTTACCGGTTGAATGAACAACGCAATGGATTCTTCATAGCCAGGCTTCACGCCACTGGCGGCATCAGGCACTTTGGTGAGCACCGCGCTGTACGGTTGGCAGACCTCGTAGGTATAGGCCACCATCGCACCTTGGGAGGCCAATGCACTGGACTGCGGTTGCCAAGCTTGGGCGTTCACCAACTTGAACCCCTGCGCTGTGGCTTCGACTTGGTAATCAGGAATCGCCGCATGCGCAGCGTCACCCAACCAACCGGCATGCACAAACCCAAAATGCGCCATGTCAAGGAAGTTTTCCACGATGCGCGGTGCGCTGGTGACCACCTCGTAAGGACCGGCGTTCAATTTACGTAAATGGTCGTTTGCTTCTGCGGCAAATGGCGGTAGCACTTGGTCGGTGGTGGTCAAGGAGGAGCCTGTTTGGGTATGCAAACACACCCACACCAAGCCATAGGCTTCTTGCACCGCCACCGCACGGGCTTGCTGCGCGGTGCTGGGTGTGAAGTCGGGCATGGCTGGGACTTTCACGCATTGGCCGCTGCCTTGGAAGGTCCAGCCATGGTAGGGACACTGCAGCGCCCCTTGACAGACTTGGCCCAGTGACAACCTTGCGCCTCGGTGCGGACATTGGTCGATCAGGGCTTGCGCCTTGCCCTGCAAATCGCGCCACAACACCACATCCTGGCCCAACACCTGCACAGGCTTGGGCGCATGAAGCAGGTCATGCGTATCGCACACAGGGTGCCAAAACTGGGCTTCAATCTTCGCGTTCACGGCGACCTTTGGGCAG
>RFMX01000382.1 GCA_009927495.1 Betaproteobacteria bacterium | reverse complement strand
CCAAAGGGGTCAAGGCGAGGCAAACTGAGTTGCTTAACCGCCAAAACCACCTCGCCTGGATGACTACTTTGGTGGACCAAGGCGAAGGGCTCGCTGCCAATCATCATTTGGCTGAGCGAGGCATTGGTCTCTTGGCTGGGAATGCATTCGCCGCTGACACGCCCACTGCGCAACACAGTGCAATGGGTACACAGAGCGCGGATTTCATGCAACTTGTGGCTGATGTACAAAATGCTGCAGCCCTCGTCCACCAATTGGCGCAACACCGCAAATAACTTTTCCACAGCCTGAGGCGTGAGCACCGAGGTCGGCTCGTCCAATATCAGCAAACGTGGTTCCGACAACAAGGCGCGGATGATTTCCACCCGCTGCATTTCGCCCACGCTCAAGGTGTGAACAGGTCGCTCAGGCTCTACATCCAGCCCATAAACAGCGGCCTTATCGCGGATGCGCTGCGACACCTCGGCCAAGGAAAGCGATTTGTCCAAACCCAGCCAGACGTTTTGCGCCACGCTCAAAGTGTCAAAAAGGCTGAAATGTTGGAACACCATGCTGATGCCCAAAGCACGGGCTTGCTGCGGGTTGCGGATCTGCACCGGCTTGCCATCAAAGTGGATGCTGCCAGCGTCAGGTTGCACTGCGCCGTAAATGATTTTCATCAGGGTGGATTTGCCCGCGCCGTTCTCGCCCAAAATGGCGTGAATTTGCTGGGGCATGAGGTTCAAGTCGATGGCGTCATTGGCCAGCACCGCTGGATAGCGTTTGCTGATGTGCGACAGTGCAAGCAATGGGGCGCTCATGGACGGCCATCCCCCCGCTCTCTCAGCGGTGCAACAATCTCATCCCACCAGAAACACAATGTACGCATGACCCTTCCAAAACTTGAACTGCTGCACCGTAACCGGTGGCATACGCTTTCCAATGTACCACCGGCTCGCACCCTGCTCGACCTGCTGCGCGAGGACTTGCGTGCCACCGATACCAAGGAGGGCTGCGCCTCTGGCGACTGCGGCGCTTGCACCGTGGTGCTGGGCACGGGAGAACATGCCCACTCGGTCAACAGTTGCATCCGAATGGCGCATTCTGCCCACGGCTTGCAAGTGACCACCGCCAGCGATTTGTCGGCCAACGGCCAACTGCATCCGGCGCAACAAGCCATGGTGGACCACCATGCTTCGCAATGCGGTTTTTGCACCCCGGGGTTTGTGATGAGCTTGTACGATCTTTACAACCGCGCCCAAGGCCACGCCGTCAGCCGCGAAGAGGCCATGGAAGCCATCTCGGGCAACCTCTGCCGTTGCACCGGCTACCGCCCCATCTTGGACGCGGCCATGGCCATGCACCTCTACCCGCCGCCTTCAAAGCCCTTGGCGCTGCCTACCACAACCACCGCCAGCCAACGCGACCCGCTGGACCCGCATTACGCCTTGCCCACCTCGTTGCAACAGTTGCTGCCCCTACGTGCACGTTTTGCAAATGCGCACATCATGGCGGGCGGCACCGATGCTGGCCTGTGGGTCACGCAACAGCATCGCCAGTTTGACCAAGTGATTGACATCACCCGCGTGTCCGAGCTGCAGCGCATCGAGCAGTACCCGCACCATGTGGCCATCGGTGCAGCGGTCAGCATCCATGATGCCTTTGCTGCACTGGCTGAGCGTCGCCCCGCAGTTCACGACTTTGCCCATCGGTTCGCCGGACGTCCTGTGCGCCAGTCGGGCACCTTGGGCGGCAACGTGGCCAACGGCTCCCCCATCGGTGACAGCATGCCGCTGTTGATCGCCTTGGGTGCGCAGGTGGTGCTGATGGCTTGGCGCAAAGGCCGCGTGGTGCACCGCCATGTGGCGCTGGAAGACTATTACCTCAACTACCGCAAAACCGTGTTGGCGCCTGACGAGTTGCTGTGTTGGATCGTGGTGCCCCATCCCCAGCCTGATGAACAACTGCATTGCTTCAAGGTATCCAAGCGGGTGGAGGACGATATTTCCAGCGTGTGCTTGGTGCTGAACATGCAGCTGCAACACCACCATGTGCGTGAACTGCGCATCGGCGTGGGTGGCGTGGCAGCCACGCCTGTGCGGGCAGTGCAAACCGAGGCGGTGCTGCGAGGCCAAGACTTTTCTCAAGCGAATCTGACCTTGGCGCAAACGTGTTTGATGCAAGAGTTCCAACCGATTTCCGACATGCGTGCCAGTGCCGCTTACCGTCGCAAGTTGCTTGGCAATCTGCTGCAAAGAGCCTGGTTGGCTCACCATTCAACAGGCGTGTTGCGCTTGGAAGACCTCGCGGTTGATTCGCTTGAGCGCAAGGAACTGCCATGACGACCGCCGCTTTAGACACCCAGGCCCGCCACGAAAGCGCCCACCTGCATGTGCAAGGCCAAGCGGCTTACATCGACGATTTGCCGCTCACCGAAGGCACGCTGCATGCAGCGCCCATCCTGAGCAACGTGGCCCGTGGCCGCATTCTGTCCTTGGACCTGAGCGCGGTCTTGGCCGCGCCGGGTGTGCGTGCCGTGGTGACCGTAGACGATATTCCCGGCGACAAACTGCTGGCCACCTTTGTGCATGACGAGCCGGTGTTTGCCACCGACCGGGTCGAGCACATGGGCCAAGTGCTGGGTTTGGTGGTGGCCGACAGCCATGTTCAGGCCCGTGCTGCTGCGCAGTTGATGGTGCTCAAAGTGGAAGCTGAGGCGCCTGTTTTGAACGCTGGATCGCCACGTCGCTTTGCTTTTCGCGAGGACAGCATGACAACAGTCCTGCCCAGCGTGCATGTGCAACGCGGCAACGCGACCCAAGCCATGGCGCAAGCGCCGTATCAACTGCATGGGCAGTTGGACATTGGTGGTCAAGAACACTATTACCTGGAAGGGCAAATCGCCTACGCGCTGCCGCAAGACAACGGCGAATGGTTGATCCACAGCAGCACCCAACACCCTGGCGAAGCCCAGCATTGGGTGGCACACGCCCTGCACATCCCATTGCACCAAGTGCGGGTGCTGTGCCGACGCATGGGCGGCGGCTTTGGTGGCAAGGAAACCCAATCGGGACATTTGGCGGTCTGGGCAGCCTTGGCCGCGCACAAAACCGGTCGGCCGGTGAAGATGCGTTTGAGCCGTGAAGATGACTTTTTAGTCACCGGCAAACGCCACCCCTTCAGCCACGATTACCAAGCGGGGTTTGACGACCAAGGTCGCTTGCTCGCCCTGCGCAACACCCAATGGGCGCACTGCGGTTTCAGCGCCGACCTGAGCGGCCCGGTGTCTGACCGCGCCGTCTTTCACACCGACAACGCCTATTTTTTAGAGGCGGTGGACATCGTCTCGCACCGCGTCAAACTCAACACCCAAAGCCACACCGCCTTCCGTGGGTTTGGCGGGCCGCAAGGCATGATGTTGATTGAAACCGTGATGGGTGACATCGCCCGCAGCCTGCAACTCGACCCCTTGGATGTGCGACTGCGCAACCTGTATGGCGAGGCCCCGCGCAACACCACGCCCTACGGCATGACGGTGGAAGACAACATCTTGCCCAAGCTGATGACGCAACTCACCAAGGATTGCGACTACCGAAATCGCCGCAATGAAATCCGTGCTTTCAATGCGCAAAACGCGGTGATCAAGCGCGGTATCGCCCTCACCCCGGTGAAGTTTGGCATCAGCTTTACCGCCACCCAGTTCAACCAAGCAGGTGCTTTGGTA